>JAUZEM010000501.1 GCA_030839005.1 Actinomycetota bacterium
ACCGCGTCGGCGGCGAGGACTAATCCAGCTCGGCGAGCACCTCTCCGATGATCTTCGTCGCCTCGTGCGCGGGGAGCGGATCGCCGCCCTCGGCCGCGGCGACCTCTGCTGCGAAATCCTCGACTGCGTGCACACCGCCGACGAGAACGTGGCGCAACGCTTGTGCGCTCGCTTCCGGATCGTCGAGCGCCGCCACTGCCGGCGCGACTGCGTGATCCGGCGAGGTCGCCACCGCGTGAATAAGGGCCATGGCTTCCTGCCGGCCCGTCGCGGTCGACACGACCGGTGCCCGATCGGGATTCTGCTGGAGATCCCACTCGGCCAGCGCCTCGTCGTAGCCACCTTCGCCCGGGTGGAGCACCCGCGTCGTGGGAGCCGCATTCGTCGTCTGCGACTCGCCATCGCCACCGGACGAGCCGTCCGCAGCGTCATCGGTCTCGTGGTGCCGGGCCTGCTGCACGGGAACGACGAGTGTGCCATCGGCGTTTCGAACGATGTCCATGGGTGTTCTCCTTCGTGGACGCCTGCGACCTTTCTACCCAGGCCGGTCGGCTTCGCGGTCGGCTTCGACGTCGCCCTCGCGATTCCGATCAGCTTCGCGCCAGCGACAACTCCGGCGTGTGGGCAAGGGTCTGGAGCACTACGCAGTACCGCTCGGTCGCGGCGACGAGCGCATCGAGATCCGCCGCGGTCGCATCCGATTCGAGCTCGAAACTGAGGCGGATTGATCGAAACCCAACGGGAGCGGAGCGATCGACACCCAAGGTACCGCGGAAGTCGAGATCGCCTTCGGCTCGCACGGTGCCCGTGACCTCGATGCCGCGGTTCGTGGCGACCGACCGCAGCGTGACGCCGGCGCAGGCGACCAGCGCCTGGAGGAGCATGTCGCCGGAGCACGCGAACGCGCCATCACCGCCGGTGGCGGGATGGAGACCGGCCTCGACGAGCGCGCGACCCGTTTGCACCGAGCAACTGACGCCGCTGTCGGCGAGCGAGCCTTCGGCATGCAACGTGATCACGGCAGTTGCCGGCTCCGCGCGGTAACGCTCCTTCAACGGAACCTGCCGTTGCCGAAGTTCGTCACGGTCCATCGTCTACCTCCCGATGCGGCCCGCCGGCGTGACCTATCAGTGTGACATGTAGCACGATGGTGGACGTGCCCGAAGGCGACACGATCTTCCGCGCGGCAACCCGACTGCGCAGCGCGCTCGTCGGCAAACGTCTCGTCGAGGTCGAGGTGCGGCGCGATCCTCGCGGCCGACGCGGACCGGAACCGGGCACGGAAGTCACCGCGGTCGAGGCGGCGGGCAAGCACCTCCTCGTACATTTCGCCGACGGTCACGTGCTGCACACGCACATGCAGATGACCGGAGCGTGGCATGTCTACCGATCCGGCGAGCGTTGGCGCCGGTCCGGCAACAGTGCCCGGGCCATCGTGCGAGTCGACGACGGGACGACCGCGGTCTGCTTCGCGGCGCCGATCGTCGAGCTGCGCCGCGAACATGACGGGCGCGACCGTCCTACACGCGCGTCCCGGATGCTCGAGCGTCTCGGTCCCGACCTCTGCGACTCCGGGATCGACGTCGAGGCAGTTTTGGCTCGGCTCGCGTCGCTCGAACCGGACACCGAGCTCGCCACCGCACTCCTCGACCAACGGGTCGCGGCCGGGATCGGCAACGTTTTCAAGTCGGAGATCTGCTGGGCGGAGCGCATCTTTCCGTTCACGGCCATCGCCGAGCTCGATGTTCCGACCCGGCGGCGCATCTACGAGACCGCGCACCTCCAGCTCACGAGCAACCTCACCACAGGTCGCCGCACCACCTACAGAGGCGGGCTCGCGGTCTACGCGAGATCGGGCCGACGCTGCCCGCGCTGCGGCGAAACAATTCTGAGCCGGCGCGACCGGGCCGCACGCTCCACCTACTGGTGCCCCCGTTGCCAACCCGACGGGAAGATGGCGAGCGCTCGAGCGGTTCCGTCTCGAGATGACTGAACCCGCGCCGATGCGGCGTCCCGCACTCTCGGTGCTCGACCTGGTTCCTGTTGGCGATGGAGCGACGCCGGCCGCGGCGCTCGCCGGCTCGGTCGACTTGGCTCGGCTCGCCGAACGCCTCGGGTATCGACGTTTGTGGGTCGCTGAGCACCACAACATGCCCGGAATCGCGAGCTCCTCTCCGGCTGTTCTCATCGCGCATCTTGCGGCGTCGACGCAGACGATCCGTGTCGGCGCGGGCGGCGTGATGCTTCCCAATCACGCCTCGCTCGTCGTCGCCGAGCAATTCGGGATGCTGGAGGCCCTGCATCCCGGTCGCATCGATCTCGGGATCGGGCGCGCGCCCGGTACCGACCCTGTCACCGCCGCAGCCTTGCGGCGCAGCCCGTCTCTCGCGGCCGACGAGTTTCCCGAGCAGTTACGCGACCTGTTCTTGTTCTTCGAAGGCGCGCATCCACAGATCACCGCCGTGCCGGGTCGCGGCTACCGCCCCGCGATGTGGATGCTCGGCTCGAGCGATTTCAGCGCTCGGGTTGCCGGCGCGCTCGGCTTGCCGTTCTCGTTCGCGCACCACTTCGCGCCACACCACACGATCGCGGCGCTCGACATCTACCGAGAGACGTTTCGTCCGTCGAGTGAGCTCGAGCGGCCGTACACGATGATCGGCGTCCCCGTTGTTTGTGCCGAAACGGACGAGCGAGCGCGATGGCTCTCGGGTTCGAGCGCGCTTTCCTTCGTCCGTCTTCGCCAGGGCCGGCCGACGCAGCTCCCAACGCCTGAAGAAGCCGCTGAATACGTGTTCACGCCGATGGAACGCGACATCGTCCGGCGTTGGACCGCGCCGCTCATCCGCGGTGAGCCCGACCACGTGCGTACGGAGCTCAGAGCACTCGCAGAACGCACCGGCGCGGACGAGTTGATGATCACGACGATGATTCATGGCCCCGCCGACCGGCTCAGGTCATACGCGCTGCTCGCCGAGACGTGGAACCTCTTGTCGGCCTCCCCCGGAGTCCCTGACGCCGCGTAGGCCAGCGGTGCGCAGCGATTCTTCGAACGTTCCCGTCGCGGAGCCTACGAAGTCGCGTTGACGCCAAGCCTCGTACAAAACGACGCTCACGGCATTCGCGAGATTCAGGCTGCGATTCGACGGACGCATCGGAATGTGCAGGCGATGTTCAGGCGAGAACTCGGCGAGGAGCACCTCGCCGAGCCCCGCCGCTTCGCAGCCGAACGTGACGACGTCGCCCACTCGGAAGTCGACATCGTCGTAGCGACGATGGGGAGCGCGCGTAGTCGTGGCAAACCAGCGCCGTTCAATACCGAGGGCGGCCCGGCAGCCGTCCCATGTGTCCCACACCTGTGTGTCGACGAGCTCGTGATAATCGAGTCCACCCCGGCGCAGCGCGGCGTCGTCGAGCGCGAACCCGAGCGGTCGCACAAGGTGAAGCCGGGCGCCGACGTTCGCGCACAGCCGGACGATATTGCCGGTGTTCGTGGCGATCTGCGGTTCAACCAGCACGACCTCGAGCACGGGCACCATTGTGCCGCGCATCGGTTGACGACGAGGGGCGGGAGCACGAGGCTTCACGCCCATGACCGCTGATCTCTCCGTCGTGGACGCCGACGGCCATCTGTGTGAGCCCGCTCGATTGTGGGAGGACAACCTCCCACCGCGCTGGCGCGAGCAGGGCATCCGGCTGCGCTGGAACGAGCAGACGGGCTACGACGAGTGCCTGGTCGAGGAGCGCATGGCAACCGACCGCGGTCTCGTCGGGCTCGGCAACGCCGGTGAATCGTTCGACGAGTTCGGGCGCGGCCGCCACTACGAAGACCTGAACCCCGCCGGCTTCGACGCGCGCGAACGCGTCAAGGTGCTCGACGCCGAAGGCATCGATGTCGCGGTGATGTATCCCGGTCTCGGTTTGAAGCTCGGCGCCATCCGAGACACGGACCTCGCAGTCGAGTCGTGCAAGGTGTACAACGACTGGCTTGCCGAGTGGTGCGCGCAGTCTCCCGATCGACTCGTGGGGGTCGGAGCGTTGCCGCTGCAGGACCCGAAGCGCGCCGCCGTCGAGGCCCGCCGCATCGCGCAACTGGGGCTGAAGGCCGGGTTCGCGCGGCCGAACGCGTACAACGACCGACCGTTGCATCACCGCGCGTATACGCCCGTTTGGGAGGCGTTGTCGGACACGGGTCTTCCGATCGCGTTCCATCCGGCCGGCCTTTCCGACATGCCGGGCGCGTCGCGGGCGCTCGGAGGCCTGATGGCGCCGGGCACGCACCACGCGTTGATCCTGCTCATCGACCAGCAGATGACGTTGTCGAACCTCGTGTACGGCGGCGTGCTCGAACGGTTTCCCGAGCTGAAGGTGATCGTGCTCGAGTGCGGCGGCGGATGGATCGCGCACTGGATGGACCGGCTCGACGAGTTTCTCGAGAGCTACGGCTGGGCGACTCCCGCCCTTTCATTGACTCCCCGCGAGTACTTCCAACGCCAATGCTGGGTCAGCTTCGATCCTGGTGAGCGAACGGCGCCGCTGCTGTGGCCGCTGATCGGTGCCGATCGCATCACGTGGGCGTCCGACTTCCCGCACTCCGACGCAAAGTATCCCGGTGTTGTCGACGAGCTGCGCGAATACACCGAGGGAATGGACGAGGACGCCCGCGCCGGCCTCTTCGGTCTCAACGCCGCCGCGATGTACTCGTTGTGAGCACGGATCTCGATCTCGTGGTGACCGGCGGCACGGTCGTCGACGGTACCGGCGCGCCCGCGCGCACGGCCGACGTCGCGATCGCCGACGGCCGGGTCGTCGAGGTCGGACAGGTCGACACAAGCGCCGCTCGCGAGCGCATCGAGGCCGACGGTCTGCTGGTCACGCCCGGGTTCGTGGACATCCACACGCACTACGACGCGCAATTGCACTGGGACCCGACCGCCTCTCCGGCGTCGTGGCACGGCGTCACCACTGTGATGACCGGCAACTGTGGCTTCACGCTCGCGCCCAGCAAGCCGGACGATCTCGAGTGGCTGTTGCTCATGTTGTCGCGGGTCGAAGGCATGAGCGCCGACGCGTTGCGCGCCGGCGTCCCCTTCCACGGCGGGACGCTCGGGGAGTTCCTCGCCGGCCTCGATGGCCGGCTCGGGGTCAATGTCGGCACGAACGTCGGGCATTGCGCCGTGCGCCGGTACGTGATGGGCGACGAAGCCTCGGAGCGAGCCGCGACCGACGACGAGATCGCGCAAATGTGCCGGTTGGTGCGCTCGGCTCTCGATGAAGGCGCGATCGGCTTTACGTCGAGCCAGTTGGAGCTGCACGTCGCGCACGACGGGCGAGGCGTTCCGAGCAACCATGCGCGTCCCGACGAGCTCATCGCGCTGGCTGCCGTACTGCGGGACGTCGGCCGGGGCTCGATCGAGTTCATCCCGCGCACGTTTCTCACTGGGTATGACGAGGCCGACCGTGAGCTCGTGCTGGCTATGGCACGCGTGTCGGGGCGGCCCGTGCATCTGAATACGCTGACGTTGCTTCCTCACGCGCCCGACGGCTGGTCACGAAGCCTCGAGTTCGCGCGCGCGGCATCCGACGTCGGTCTCGAGGTCCATCCGATGTTCGCGACGAACCGGCAGGGTGCGCACTTCTCGCTCGATTCGACATTCTTGTTCGACGAGATGCCGTCGTTCCGCGACACGCTGACCTTGCCCGAGCCCCGTCGCTCACAGCGGTTACGCGATCCAGCTGTGCGCGAGCAGATGCGCAAGGAGATCGCGGACCCGAAGGGTCGTTCGTTCGTGTTCGTTTGGCAGGTTGTCGCCGTCGAGACCGTCCACCGCACCGAGCACGAAGGCTTCGTCGATCGCACCGTGTGGGACATCGCCGAGGAACAGGGCAAGGATCCGCTCGACGCGTTTCTCGACCTGTCGCTGGCCGACGATCTGCAGATGCAGTTCGTGCTTGCGGCGCCACCCAACAGGAAGCGCCGGGCCGTGACCGAAGCACTAATCAAGTCGCCCCTCGTCATGGCCGGTAGCTCCGACGGCGGCGCGCACCTGCTCTCGTTCTGCGGCGCCGATTTCACGACCCGACTCATCAGCGAGTGGACACCCGACGTGCTGTCGATCGAGGACGCGATCGCGCGCCTCACATCGATCCCCGCGCGGGCGTACGGCGTCGCCGATCGGGGAACGCTCCAAGTCGGAAAAGCCGCCGACGTGCTGCTCATCGATCACGAGCATCTGTCGGCCGGCGAAACGCCGCGCTACGTGCGCGACTTCCCCGCCGGGAGCGGCCGCTACGTCGTGGACGCGACGGGATACCACTCGGTGATCGTCAACGGCCGGACACTGTTGCGCGATGGCGCCGATACCGGGCAGCGCCCCGGAGTCGTACTCAGATCGCAAGGCAAATGACGATCGGTGCTTATCGTGCGATCAACCGACTTGCCATTTACCTGATCGAGCGATAAGATTCGTTCGTGTCCGCAGTTGTATCCCGACCGGCCGGCCTCGAGACCCGGCGTGCGATTCTCGACGCGGCGTTGGATCTGTTCTCGAAACGCAGCTTCGACGGCGCATCGACTCGGGCCATTGCCGAGCTCGCCGGGGTCACCCAGCCGTTGCTCAACTACCACTTCGCCGGCAAGGAGGAGTTGTGGCGCGCCGCGGTCGACGATCTGTTCGAACGGTTCCGCACCTCTATGCAGCGGCGGCTGTCCGGTCTGCGCGGCGTCGACGAGGTCACGATCGCGAAGCTGATGGTGCGTCACTTCGTCGAGTTCTCCGCGGCGAACCCGCAGCTGTACCGCATCATCATGCAGGAGAGCAAACGTGCGGGTGGTCGCCTCGACTGGATGGTCGAAACGCACGTGCGGCCGATGTACGAGAACGCGGTCGCGATGTTCGAACGTCTCGCCGCGCGCGGCAAGCTCGCGCCGGTCGCACCCGCACATCTCTATTACCTGCTCACCGGCGCGGGCGCCAGCGTGTTCGTCATGGCCCCGGAATGTCAGCGGCTGACCGGCGTGGATCCGTTCGCACCCGAGTTCGTGGCGGCGCACGCGGACCTGGTGGTCGACCTGTTGATCCGCGCCACCACAGAGGAGTCGGCATGACGCCCGAGGAACGCCGCGCATTTGTTCGCGACCATCGCACTGCGATCTTTGGCTACAACCGAGTGGCCGACGGTCCCGCGATGTCGATCGTCTACTACGTGCTCGACGCCGACGACACGATCCTGGTGTCGACGATGCGCGAACGGTCGAAATCGCGAGCGGTCGCCCGCAACGCGAACGTCTCGATGTGCGTGCTCGACGAGCAGTGGCCCCCTACCTATCTGCAGGTGTATTGCCACGCGGAGATCGACGACGACGAGGAACGTACGGTCGATGTGATGATGGCGATCGGCGGTGTGATGGCCGGCAAACCGCTCGACGCATCAGTGCGGCCGCTCGTCGCGCAAGGCGCCAAGAAGGAGGGTCGGGTCGTGCTGCGGCTGCGCCCGTACGCGACGTTCGAGACCCCACCGCGTCACGTGCACGACGAATCGGATATCAACCCGTCGCTCACCCACTGGACCAGCACCTCGCTACCGTGGGACGCCGACACCGACGCTGGATAGGGACGGCCCCATGTTCCGACTCGTCAACATCAACGGCCGGTCGGCGTTCGAATACGACGGCGCGTGGTACGACCTTGCGGAGCTCTCCGGTGACGTATCGCTCGCCGATCCACTCGAAGCGGTCGTCCGCCATCGCGACCTGCACGCGCTCTACGGCCGCGGCGCGTCGGCATTCGGCAGTGCCATCGTTGCCGATGCCGTGGTCGGCGCGCCGGTACCGCAGCCGCGCCAGGTGTTCGGCATCGGACTCAACTACCGGGACCACGCGGGTGAGTCCGGCGTGCCGCTGCCGCCCGCTCCGCTCACCTTCACGAAGTTCCCGTCGTGCATCGCGGGCCCCACCGCCGATGTTCCACTCTCGGGCGAGATGGTCGACTGGGAAGTCGAGATCGTCGCCGTGATCGGCGACGAGACGTCGCACGTTGCAATCAGCGACGCGGGGGGTGTCGTCGCCGGGCTCACGCTCGGACAGGACATCTCCGACCGAGCGGTGCAGATGACCGGCGTCCCGCCGCAGTTCTGTCTCGGCAAGAGCTTCGCGAACTACGGGCCGATCGGCCCGGCACTCGTATCGGTCGACGCCTTCGCCGACCCGGACGATCTCGCGCTGTGGTGCGACGTCGCCGGCGAGCGCATGCAAGCGGCGCGCAGCAGTCAACTGATCTTTTCGATCCCGACGCTCGTCGCGTACCTGTCGTCGATCTGCCGGCTGTACCCCGGCGATCTGATCTTCACCGGAACCCCGTCCGGCGTCGGCATGGCGCGGGGCCGCTACCTCGCGCCCGGCGAGACGATCATCTCCGGCGCCGACATCATCGGTGAACTGCACAACACATGCGTCGCCGGCACCGGGCCGCTCGCAGCATGAGCCTCCACCGACTCCTCGGATTCCGCGCCGCAGTCGCCGACCCGACGGCCCTCGACGCCTACTACGCCGAGCTTCGGCTCAGCGGCAACGCGAGCTCCGGCTACACGGGCTCGGACGGCGGCGCCGCCGTCGTCATCGACGAAGCGCCCTTCCGGCGGCTCATCGCCGTCGACATCGGATGTCACGACGACCACGACGTCGCTGCAGTGCAGCAACGGCTCGAAGCGCGGGGCGCGTCTCCCACGCGCGGATCGGCGTCCGTCTCGGTACTCGACGACGCATCGCGCGTGCTGATCACCGTGCGGGTCGCCGAACCCGAAGCGGCTAGTGCGCCCGTCGATCTCGTCACCCCGAACACCCTGGGTGCGATCGTGCGCGTCGACGAACGCTCTCCCGCCGTGTTCGGCGCGCCGCGACCGCCGCGCCGGCTCGGCCACCTCGTCATCGGCACGCCCGACCTGCGCGCGACCCGTGACCTGCTCGTCGACGGCATCGGATGCAAGGTCAGTGACGAGGTCGACGGGATCATCCACTTCCTGCGCTGCTCGACCGATCATCACAACATCGGGCTCGTGCATTCGCCCGTCCCGATCCTGCAGCACTACTCATGGGAGTGCGACGACCTCGACCACGTCGGCCACACCGCAACTGCGCTCTACCGCAGTGATCCGAACCGTCACGCCTGGGGCGTCGGACGACACTTTGCCGGCTCCAACTTCTACTGGTACCTGCGGGACCCCTCCGGCTCGTTCCTCGAGCTGTACTCGGACTTCGACCGCATCACGGACGATGCCGCATGGGAACGCAATCGCGCGCCACTGAGCTTGGAGCACGCCGCCAACGTTTGGGGACCCAACCTACCCCCGGAGTTCGTCGTGCCCGCCGACCTCGCCGAGCTCAGCGCAGGCTGGGCGACACTCGCCTCGTGAACCGTTGACCGACGAAGCGGTCGACCTGCTCGTCGCGGTGGTCAATCAGACTCACGTGTAGCACGATGATGGACATGCCCGAAGGCGACACCATCTTCCGCGCGGCAACGCGACTGCGCCACGCGCTCGTCGGCAAGCGAGTCGTCGAGCTCGAGGTGCGACGCGATCCCCTCGGTCGACGCGGACCGGAACCTGGTACGGCGATCACGGCGGTCGACGCGGCGGGCAAGCACCTCCTCGTGCGCTTCGCCGACGGTCATGTGCTGCACACGCACATGCAGATGACCGGAGCCTGGCATGTCTACCGGCCCGCCGAGCGTTGGCGCCGGCCCGGTTACAGCGCACGGGTCATCGTGCGAGTCGACGACGGCACGACCGCGGTCTGTTTCGCGGCACCGATCATCGAGCTGCGCCGCGAACATGACGGGCGCGACCGTCCCACACGCGCGTCACGGATGCTCGAGCGTCTCGGCCCCGACCTCTGCGAATCCGGAGTCGACCTCGACGCGGTGGTGGCTCGACTCGCGTCGCTCGACCCGGACACCGAGCTTGCCGCCGCCCTCCTCGACCAACGGGTCGCGGCCGGGATCGGCAACGTTTTCAAGTCGGAAGTCTGCTGGGCGGAGCGCATCTTTCCGTTCACGGCGATCGCCGCGCTCGACGATCCGACGCGGCGGCGCATCTACGAGACCGCGCACCTCCAACTCACGAGCAACCTGACGACGGGGCCGCGCACTACCTACGGACGCGGCCTCGCCGTCTACCGGAGAGCCGGCCGGCGTTGCCCGCGCTGCGGCGAGAAAATAATCAGCCGGCGCGACCGAGCATCACGCTCCACCTACTGGTGCCCCCGTTGCCAACCGGAGTTCCCGAAGCCGCCGCTTGATTCCAAAAGGTAGCGATGCGGATGCTCTTTCCCGACTGGGCCGAGGCGGTCGACCCCGCACAGGTATACGCGGATCTCCCGCGCGCGAACGGTCGTCCGTCCGTCCGGCTCAACATGATCGTGAGCGTCGACGGTGGAACCTCGTGGAACGGCGTCTCGGGCGCGCTGGGCGGACCCGCGGACAAAGCGCTGTTCCAAGTCCTGCGCTCGATCACCGATGTCGTTCTCGTCGCGTCGGGGACGATGAAGGCGGAGCAGTACGGCCCCGCGGTGCTCCCGCAGGCCACACAGGACGCGCGTCGGCAACGAGGGCAGACGGCCGTACCGCCGATCGCGGTCGTGTCGCGCACGTGTCGATTCGATTGGAAGGCGCCCTTCTTCACGGCGGCGACCGGGCGGCCGATCGTGATCACGGTTTCCGACGCCGACGCGGCCGATCGCGCCCGAGCCGCGGAGGTCGCCGAGGTCATCGTTGCCGGTGCGCACGACGTCGACCTGGCACGCGCGATGCACGAGCTCGGCGCGCGCGGCGCGCGCACCGTCCTCGCCGAAGGCGGTCCGACGCTGAACGGCGACCTCGCGCGTGCGCGCTTGCTCGACGAATTGTGCGTGACGCTCTCGCCGCTGCTGGCGAGCGGTGACGCGAAGCGGATCATCGCCGGCTCGACCCTCGACGAGCTCGAACGGCTTCGCCTGCGATCAGTCTGCGGCGAAGACGATTATCTCTTCTTGCGCTACCGGCCCGCGAAGATCTGACAATCAGCGATCGACGGTGAGATCGACCCGATCGTTGTAGAAGCACAACAGCCCGGCCACCCCAACGGCTGCGGGGATCGGGTTCTCGTAGCTCCAAACGATGCCGTCGTGGACCGCATCGCCGAGTTCGAGCGTCCAGTACGAGGCCTGACCCTTGAACGGGCACTCCGTCTTGAAGTTCGTGGGCCGTAGAAGGTCCATGCGAACGTCTTCTCGCGGCAGGTAATAGCGGGTGGGCATCCCGGTCTCCTCGAGTAACACGGGGTGATCCGTCTCGGCCACTCTCTCGCCGTCGACCCTGACCTCGACATGGAGATCCGCGGGTGTGATCGTCACCGTGTGACCAGGATTCATGGTGCTGTGAACCCCAACCCGAGCGGTGGCATTCCGCGTCGCCGAATCTCGCGTGCGGGGTGACCCGCGGCGGGGCTTCAGTCGTCGCGGCGGGATCGCCAGGCGTCCGCGCGAAACGCCACGTCGACAGTCACCTCGCCCGCGACCCCGAGTAACTCCCGGAGGAGTCGACGGGCCGCGGCAACCACACGATTGCGCGTCTCTTCGGGCATCGTGATGATCCAACTGAAGGTGCCCAGCAAGCCGATCAGCTCATCGGCGTCGAGTGCGACATCCCAGGTGAAGACCTCGTGCTCCGGCTGGGCGAAGGGGACTCCGCGAGGGATCTCGAGGCTCGACGTCGTCCGATGCGCGTCGCCGATGATCAGACTCGCCAACTCAGCGCTGTCCGGGTCGGCCCCCTCCTCGCGTCCATCGGCGGCCCCGGCATGGGCCTGTGACTGTTCGGCGAGCAGGGCTTCGGCCTGGACGAGGAACGCGCCGTCAGGGTCGGGACCAGACCACACGGCGCCGAGGATCCCGCCGGGCACGAGGACGCGCCCCACCTCGTTCAGCGTCGGGATCGGATCCATCCAATGCCATGACGACGACGCCACCACCGCGTCGGCGTAGCGGTCAGGGATGGGCATCGACTCGCCTCGGCCCATCACGGCCCGCACGCTCGGGACCTCCTCGGTGAGCACCGACCGCATCCGATCGTCGGGTTCGACCGCGACGACTTCGTCGGCGCGGTCGACCAGGAGCCTCGTCAACGCGCCGGTACCGGCTCCGAGGTCGACGACCCTGCCCACGTGCGTCGGAAGGATCCAGTCGACTGCCGCAACGGGCGGTCCCGGTCGGTAGCGCTCATAGTGCGGGGCGACCCCGCCAAAGCTTCCCGAGCGCGTCGACTTCTCCTGCGACGAGAGATGCGACAACGGTACGTCGAGGTCGGTCGGATCCGGTTCGGACACGATCCAACCCTAACGAAGTCGACCTGAACCTTCACCGTTTGCACCATCATCACCCCCGAGCGCAGCACGCCACGGGCCCGCGCCGCTCATGTGCGCCGCTCGGCGTCGACGGCATCTTCGATAGTCGTGCCGGCGAAGAAGTTCGGGTTCGTGCCGGACCAGAGCGCGACCGGGTTCCCGAAGGTGAACGCGCGGAAGTCGGAAAGATCGAGATGATCGTTCTCGACGAGCTCCCAGGCTTCGCATACGACACGCGCGAAATCGGGGACGTCCCAGTGGCCGATGTCGCTCGCGAACAGCGCGGGGAGCTGTGCTCCAGACGGGTTCCGGGCGCGGTCGAATGCCACGGACGCCATCGGATCGTCGGCTTCGCACCCGAAGTAGTACCGGTCGGTGAAGACCTCGACGATGTCGTCCGGCCCGCCGATCTGCGACTCCGCGAACTCGTCGACGACGTCGTCGCCCACGATCGGTTCCGAAAGCATGTTGAGGCCGTCGGCAAGCCGGTCGACACGCTCGCGCAGGCGACCTTCTGCGTGCTGCGCGAAGAGGGCATCCAGTTGTCCCCGGTCGAGGGCGGCCGGGTCGTACTGCCCGATCGCATCTCGGTTGCGTTTCTCCCAGTGGCCGAGGAGGTCGCCGAGAAGACTGCATGCCCAGGCGGCGCCGCCTTCGAGGAAGGCGAATCGCAGTTGGGGGAAGCGCATGGGAACTCCGCCGAAGAACAGTGATCGCGCCGTGAGCTCGCCCGCGGCGGCGAAGTTTCCGATGTGATTGAACACGTAGTTGGTCGGTGAGGTTCGCGCGCCCCAACCGGCGCCCGTCGAGTGAAACGTCGGCGAGACGCCGAGCTCGACGCATTTCTCCCATAACGGCGTGTAGTCGTGAATCGAACCGTGACCGAGGCCGTCGATCCATCGTGCGCCCGGTGTGTCGGTTCCAGGGAAGGGCCGAGGGATCGCGCCACCCATCATGACCGCGCGCAGACCGAGCTCCCCGACCGCGTACTCGAGCTCGGCGATGCCCTCCTCCGGCGTGAACGTCGGGATGCACGCGACCGGCAGGATCCGGTCGCGATAGGAGGCGTATACCTCGGCAACGTAGACGTTGAAGGCACGCGACAGCGCGGGCCGGAGCTCGTTGTCGGTGAGATGGATCGCGGTGAGCCCGTACGTCGGGTAGGCAATCGCGACATCGATGCCGATCTGATCGAGGCGCTGGTACAACAGCCCGGGCAGCATCGCGGTCGCCCGATCGAGCGTGTTGCGCGTCGGGATCCCCCACCACGGCATCCGCATGAGCGCCATCTCGCGGCGTTGCGCGGGCGAGAGCATTTGCGTCAGCCGTCCGCTATTGACCACGAGATCGAATTGCTCGGCGACTGCTGAATCCCCGACCTCGACGAGAATGTCGCGCACGAGCGGGAGGTACTCGATGATGTGCCCGTCGGCGTCGATGATCGGGTGGTCGATCTGAGTGCGGATCTCGGTGACCTCGGCGCTCCGTTCGTACGCGGTCATTGCGACATCATGGCGCACGCGAACCCGTCAGGTGAGGCCTCGGGTGGTGACGACCGGCTTGCCGGGACGCAGGTGGCGGCCGCCTATGGCCTCGATCTCGACGATCGCGCCGCGCCCAACAAACAGTTCGGGGCGAAAAGGGTCCTGGGCGCCGGTTTTCCGCCAAACAGTTTGGTGGGGAATCGGGATTGGCCTCCAGATGCGCTGACGATCCGCGAGCCGCCGGTTCCGACACCGGCGGCCGGTTGCCGGTCATTTGGCTCGGTGTGAAAACGTCAGTTCGGTTCCTGCATCCTCATAGACACCCGGTCGTGCACTTCGTTGCGTCAACCAGGTAGCCGTACGCGGTGATCCTCCAGTTGTCGTCCGGACCGCCGGCGACCGACACCGTGAGCGTGTGGCCGTTCGCGACGGCGACGCCCGAGGGGAAGTCGAGCTCCTGCGACGCGGCTCCCTGCCATATGTTGGCCGCCGGCACGTTGCCGATGAACGACACGCCGTCGAGCGCGACGTTGCCACTGGTGCAGCCGCCCGACCCTGAATGACCGAGGTCGCCGAGACGCGTGTTGGGCCCGTTGTCGTACGTGCGGACCTGGAAGTGCACGGTGGTGATGACGACCGCCTTCCCGGTCGGTGGGCTTACGAGCGTCTTGCACTTCGGACCCACGTCGCTGAACGTCACGGTGCTGATGAACTGCTGATTGGGGGCCGCGGGGGTGGCGTTGACGGATCCGCTCGACACTTTCGTCTGCAGGTTGCCGTTACTGTCGACCTTCGCGTGTGCACCGCTCGTGGCGTCGGTCACGAAGATGTTCGAGCCCGTTACGGCCCACGCTCCGAGCGGGAACAAGACCACGACGATGAGCGTGACGATGATCGTTGTCAGCTGACGGCCCGTGAAGGGGCCCAGTCGGTTGGGGTTCATGATGTTCTCCTCGAGTGAAGCGTGCGTTTGCAGTAATTCTGTCGCGCCTTGCCGGAAAGTCGAGGAGACTCCGTGCTGTGGCAGATCAGAGCGCGGCGCTCGAGGTCGAGTCGGTCGTGAAGCGGTACGGCGACCGGGTCGCGCTCGATGACGTGACCTTGAGCGTCGAGCCTGGTGAGGTGTGTGGACTGCTGGGCCCGAATGGTGCCGGCAAGACGACACTCGTCTCGATCATCGCGGGACTCCGAGGCGCCGATTCGGGTCGCGTCCGTGTCGCCGGCGTCGACATGGCGACCGGCGGTCGCGCCGCCCGCAGGCAGGTCGGTCTCGCCGCGCAGGAGACCGGGATCTATCCGA
>JAUZEM010000523.1 GCA_030839005.1 Actinomycetota bacterium
GTTCTGCGCCATGCGCGCCGCGGGTCTCGAGGCCGAGGTACGAGCGCTGGCGGCGCGGTCCCGTGGTCTGTCGCGCACCGCGGCCCAGGCCATCGGGTACAAGGAGATGCTGTCCCACCTCGCCGGCGAGATCGCGTCGCCCGCGGACGCGTTCGAGCTCGCCGAGCGCCGTACCCGTCAGTTCGCACGCCGCCAGCGGGTCTGGTTCCGGCGCGACCCGCGGATCCGATGGGTCGGCACGGCGCGAAATCCCGACGACCTCGCGGCCGTTGTCCTGGCACTCTGGAGGGACGCCGCGACCGTCGCGGCCGACCGCGCATGACCTTGCTGCACTTCGCCAAATTGCACGCCACCGGGAACGACTTCCTCGTTCGGCTCGCGCTCGACGACGAGACGCGTCCGCTCGCGAGGGAGACCGCGGCGCGGCTGTGCGACCGGCACCGAGGGATCGGCGCGGACGGGCTCATCACGATCGGGTCCGGCGACCCGGGGACGGGCGCCGACTGCACGATGACGTTGCAGAACGCCGACGGTGGCGAGGCGGAGATGAGCGGCAACGGCATTCGCTGCCTCGCGTGGGTCGCCGCCCGCGCCGGCCTCGGCACCGCGTCCGAGCTCATCGTCGAGACGGCGGCCGGACGGCGCGCCGTGGCACTGACCCGTGACCCCTCGGGTGAGGTGATCGCGGCGGATGTCGACATGGGGCCCGTCACGCTGGGCGAAGAGGACGTGTGCATCACCGTCGACGGGGTCGAGTATTGGGGCGACACCGCGAGCGTCGGCAATCCGCACCTCGTGTGCTTCGTCGTCGACCCGGACGCGGTGCCGGTCGCCGGTCACGGACCGCGCATCGAGCTCGACAGCCGTTTCCCTCAGCGCACGAACGTCGAGTTCGTGCGCGTGCACCCGCCCGATGTCATGTACATGCGGGTCTGGGAGCGTGGAGTCGGCGAGACGCTGTCGTGCGGAACCGGTGCGTGCGCAGCGGCCGCGGTCGCGCACAGCCGAGGTGTGGCCGACGAGCGGGTGCGGGTCCGGGTTCCGGGCGGCGAGCTCGAGGTCACGCTCGGGGAGACGGTCCGCCTCGGCGGTCCCGTCGTGCACGTGTTCGACGTCGATATCGATATCGACATCGACGCGGCGGTCGATCGGCGCGTCGAGCAGACCTCGTGACCGAGCCCTCACGCGCGCACCAGAGTCGCCAACGCCGGCGGCTCTCCGCGACCGAGGTCGACCTCGGCCGGGTGCGCCAGCGCGCGCTTCTGATCGGGACCACCTACGGCACCGACACCGTGGAGGAGGCCGACGCGTCACTCGTCGAGCTCGCGCTGCTCGCCGATACCGCGGGCGCCGAGCCGGTCCATGCCGAGCTGCAACGCCGGCGCACACCGGATCCCGCGACGTACATCGGAAAGGGCAAGGCGGAGGAGATACGCGCCGCCGCGCAGGCGCTCGACGTCGACGTCGTGATCTTCGACGACGAGCTCACGCCCGCGCAGCAGCGCAACCTCGAGAAGATGTTCGCGGTCGACGTCGTCGATCGCGTCGCCCTCATCCTCGACATCTTCGCCCAGCACGCGACGAGCCAGGAGGGCGCGGTGCAGGTCGAGCTCGCGCAGCTGCGCTACCGGCTGCCACGTTTGCGGGGCCGCGGTCTCCAGCTCAGCCAGCAGGGCGCGGGGATCGGCACCCGGGGACCGGGCGAGACGCAGCTCGAGGTCGACCGCCGGCGCCTGTTGCGCCGGATGCAGAAGCTCGAGCGCGACCTGATCGGGCTGGCCGCGACGCGTGCGACCCAGCGCAAGGCGCGCAAGCGCCGAGACGTTCCACACGTCGCGCTCGTCGGCTATACGAACGCCGGCAAGTCGACGCTGCTCAACCGCCTCACCCACGCCGGCGTCCTCGTGCAGAACCAGCTGTTCTCGACGCTCGATCCCACCGTGCGACGCCTGCATCTTCCGGGCGGAGAGACGGTCGTTCTCTCCGACACCGTCGGCTTCGTTCGGCGCCTGCCGCATCAGCTCGTCGAGGCATTCCGGTCGACGCTCGAGGAGGTGGTCGACGCCGACCTCCTCGTCCACCTGGTCGACGCGAGCGCGTCCGATGTCGAGGCGCTGATCCGGGCGGTCGACACCGTCCTGCACGAGATCGCCGCGGACGGGGTCCCGCGCCTCGTGGTATGGAGCAAGTCCGATCTTGCCGACGCCGACGCGTTGAAGCTTTTGCTGAACGCGTACCCGGGTTCGGTGGCGATCTCGGCCGCGACGGGCGCGGGCTTGCCCGATCTGCTCGCCGCCGTCGGTGACCGGCTGCGCGTGCTCGCGCGTATCAGCGAATTCGTCGTGCCGTACGAGCGCGGCGACGTATTGGCCGCGCTGCACCGCGCGGGCGAGGTCCTGGTGGAGGTTCACGGCGATCGCGCGACGCGCGTGCGCGCTCGCCTCCCGGAAGCGGTCGCCGGTCGCTTCTCGGAGTACGCGCAGACGCCCGATTAGTCTCGATGCGGATGGCGGCCATCGGCGGCTTTGTCCCGCCCCCGTACCCCTACGAACGACTCGACACACTGAAGCGGCGCGCCGACTCGCTCCCGGGTGGTGTGGTCGATTGCTCGATCGGTACGCCGTGCGATCCGGTACCCGGGGTCGCGAGCCGAGCCGCGATCGACGCGCTCGCGGGGTCGAACGGCTACCCGCCTTCGGCCGGAACGGCGGCGTTGCGCGATGCCGCGGCAGGCTGGATCCGTCGTCGCTTCGGCGTCGTCGTCGAGAGTGCACACGTGGGTGCGTGCGTCGGGACGAAGGAGCTCGTCGCTTCGTTGCCGCATCTCCTGCGATTGCGCAACCCCACACGCGACACCGTGCTGTATCCCGCCATTGCCTACCCGAGCTACGAGATGGGCGCGGTCCTGGCGGGCTGTCGTGCGGTGCCGGTTCCGCTCGACGCGCAGTGGCATCTCGACGTCGACTCGATCAGCGACTCCGATGCGCAGCGGGCACTCGTGCTCTGGGTCAACGAGCCGGGCAATCCGTCGGGATCCGCCGCCGACGACGCGTACTTCGCGCGTGTCGCGGCCTGGGCGCGCGAGCGCGACGTCGTCGTCGCAAGCGACGAGTGCTACAGCGAGTTCGCACCCCGCCCGGCAACGATCCTCGCCTGCGGCCTCGACGGCGTGCTGGCGATGCACAGCGTTTCCAAGCGTTCGAATCTCGCGGGCATGCGTGTCGGCTTCTACGCCGGCGACCCCGAGCTCGTCACGTTTCTCGTGGAGACGCGCAAGCACGCCGGGCTCATGGCGCCGACCATGGTGCAGGCCGCAGCCGCGGCCGCGCTCGGCGACGACGCGCACGTGGAGGAACAACGCGGCCGTTACGCCGTGCGCCGCGAGCTCGTGCGCGACGCGCTCGCGCCGTACGGCCTGGTCCACGACGGTGGCGAGACGGCGTTCTACCTGTGGCTACGCACCGCCGACGGCGCCGACGACGGTTGGGAGATCGCGGCCCGGCTGGCCGACGAGGCGGGTCTTCTCGTGTCGCCGGGCGACCTCTACGGCGCGCTCGGCGCCGACCATGTACGGCTCGCGCTCGTCCAGCCACGCGAACGACTCGAGCTGGCGCTCGGTCGACTCGTCGAGGCGCGAGCCTGAGCCCGACCAAGGAGCCATGTGGACTACGCGAAGCAGGTCACGAAGTTGTTCGAGGCCGGTGACGACTGGCGCGACGTGATGCCGCTCGCCGACGCGCGCGAGCTCGTGGGCTCCGTGGTCGGCATGCTCGACCGCGGCGAGATCCGCGTCGCGAAGGTCGTCGACGGCGCGGTCGTCGTCAACGAGCCGGCCAAGCACGCGATCCTCATGTGGTTTCGCGTGCAGGAGATGAAGGCAATCGAGGCCGGGCCGTTCGAGTACGTCGACAAGCTGCCGTTGAAGCGCGGCTACGAGGCCGCGGGGGTCCGCGTCGTTCCCGGTGCCTCGGCCCGATTCGGCGCCTACCTCGCGCCCGGCGTCGTGATGATGCCCTGCTACGTCAACATCGGCGCGTACGTCGACACGGGGACGCTGGTCGATACGTGGGCGACGGTCGCCTCGTGCGCGCAGATCGGGAAGAACGTGCACCTGTCGGGTGGGGTGGGCATCGGCGGGGTGCTCGAGCCGCCCGAAGCGGTTCCGGTCGTCGTCGAGGACGATTGTTTCGTGGGCTCGCGCTGCATGATCGTCGGCGGCGCCCGGGTCCGCAAGGGTGCGAAGCTCGGCGCGGGACTGATCCTGACGGCAACCACACCGGTGATCGAGGCCGAGACCGGTGAGGAGATCGCCCGCGGCGTTATTCCCGAGCGCGCGGTGGTCGTGCAGGGAACGCGCATGAAGGAGTTCGCCGGTGGCACGTTCGGGCTTCCGTGCGCGCTCGTGTTGCGCTACCTCGCCGAGGGCGAGGAGCACGACCGGCTGAAGCTCAATGCGATCCTGCGCGAGCACGGCATCGTTTCGTGACCCACGATCTCCTGGGGCTCACCGAACAGCTGTGCGAGATCCCGTCGGTCAGCGGTACCGAAGGCGCGCTGGCCGACGTCGTCGAAGCGCGCCTGCACGCGAGCGACGCTCGATTGCAGATCGAACGGATCGGCGCGAACGTCGTGGCCCGCACCGAGCTGGGTTGCGATCGCCGGGTCGTGCTCGCCGGCCATCTCGACACCGTCCCCGCGAACGGTAACCAGAGCCCCCGCCGCGACGGCGACGTGCTCCACGGTCTCGGCACCGCCGACATGAAGGGCGGGCTGGCGGTGCTGCTCGCGCTGGCCGACGACCTCAGACGGCACGATCGCGCCCGTTTCGACGTCACCCTCGTGCTGTACGAAGGCGAGGAGGTGGCGGACGAGCACAACGGGCTGCGGCGGCTGTTCGCCGAGGCTCCGCAACTGGTGCGGGGCGATCTCGCGGTCGTGCTCGAGCCCACCGGTGGATGGGTCGAGGCCGGGTGCCAGGGAACGATCCACGTGCGCGCGACATTCGACGGCGTGCGCGCCCACTCCGCGCGGCCGTGGATGGGAACCAACGCGATCCATCGCGCCGCGCCGTTCCTCGATCGTTGCGCCCGCTTCGAGGCCGCCACCGTCGACGTCGACTCGCTGGAGTACCGCGAGGCCCTGCAGGTGGTGCAAATCGCCGGCGGGATCGCGAACAACGTCGTGCCCGACCGGTGCTCGGTGGTCGTCAACCGGCGCTATGCGCCGTCGCGTCCGCTCGACGCCGCCGTCGCCGAGGTCGTGGCCTTCTGCACGGACGCGGGCGCCGATCATGTCGAGGTGCTGAACGCGTCGATGGCGGCGCCGCCGAACCTCGCGCATCCGCTGATCGCGGAGATGATCGGCGTCTACGACCTTCCCGTGCGGCCGAAGTTGGGTTGGACCGACGTCGCGCGATTCGCTGCGCATGGCATCGCGGCGTGCAACTTCGGTCCCGGTGATCCCGAGCTCGCGCACACGGCCGGCGAGCGGGTCGACCGCGTCAGCCTCGACGCGTGCCTCGCCTTGCTCGAGACGTTCCTCGGTATCGGATGAGGAGCGCGGTCGGTCAGAGCCGGCGC
>JAUZEM010000566.1 GCA_030839005.1 Actinomycetota bacterium
GCGGGTCGAGCCGATTTCGATCAGGCCAACTTCAGCGCCACCGCCAGGTAGTAGGCGATCGGCAGACAGAACAAAATGCCGTCGAAGCGGTCGAGGACACCGCCGTGTCCGGGCAGCAACGCTCCGAAATCCTTCAGCCCGAGGTCCCGCTTGATCATCGACTCGCACAGATCGCCCAAAAAGGCGCCCCCCGCGACCAGCACGCCGAGCAGCACGCCGCCGTAGTGGTGGTTCCAGGGCGTGATCTGGCTCACGACGACCCAACCCAGCAGGACGGACGCGGCCATGCCCGCGACCGTTCCCTGGACGCTCTTGTTGGGCGAGATCTTCGGCGCGATCGGCGTGCGTCCGAACTGCGACCCGACGAAGAAGCCGAACACGTCGTACGCGATGGTGCAGATCGCCACACCCAGGATCAGTCCGACGCCGTCGCGCGGCGCGAGCAGCAAGCCGGCAAAGCCGCCGAGCCCGCCGATGTACGCGAACCCGAGCACGGTCGTGGCGATGCCGAGGAGCGGGCGGCCCGGCGTGACCTCCCACAAGAACCAGAGCATCGAGACGACGACGACGAGCGCGAAGTAGATCGGGTACGCGCCGATTCCGTAGTGCTTCACCGCGAGCGGAAGGCTTGCGCTCGCGACGAGCGCAAGCAGGGTTGCGGAGGGCAGGCCCTTCGTACGCAGCGCGTTGCTGAATTCGATCGACGCGACGCCGATGATCACCGCGGCCAGCAAGGCCGTGGTGGTGCGTCCTTCGACGAAACACACGAGCGCCAGGATGACGATCGTCGCGGCCGTCATGATCGCGGTCGGTAGGTCGCGTGCCGGGGCCGCGTTCCCGTTCGTCGGATCGGCCTCGAGTGGTGCCGCGCGGCGCGCCGGGCGCGGCCGCGGCGCGGCGGGCGCGGTCGCGCCACCGCCGCTGCGATCCGCCCGGAGTACACGAGGACGACGCCGGCGACGCTGCGCGAGCGCCTCGGCGAACTCGGCCTCCTCGTCGACCGGCTCGGCTTCGGAGAGCGCGCCGAGCCTTTCGTTCTCGCCGCTCAGGTCGTCACCGAAGTCGGCTTCGGCCCAGTCGGAGCCTTCGGCCCGGAAACGGGGCGTGGCTCCTCCGATGGGCGCCCAGGCATCGAGGTCCTCGGCGATCGGCTGCTCGCCGGTGTCGTCGGCGAAGATCGCCGGAACCGCGCCCGTCGGCGGTTCGGTCCAGTGCGGAAGCGGCGGTACTTCTATGGGTTGGTCTATCGGTTGGTCGATCGCGGGGTCGCGGGGCGGTGGTTGTTCCTGCAGTTCGGCGTCGTCGTCCTCGGCGCTCGCCACGACCGGGACCGCCGCGCGATGCGCAAAGCTCGCCGGCGTTTCCGGCTCCTCCGGGGCGACGGCCGGGAGGTCGAGTGCGTCGCGGTCGTCGCGATCGTCGCGATCGTCGCGATCGTCGCGATCGTCATCCCGGACGACCGGCGTCTCCTTCGCGCCCAGGATCCGAACACCCTCGATAGGTGTCGCGGTCGCAGGGTCGGATTCGTTGTCCCTCACGTCATCCTCCCAGGGGCCTGACCAGGCTAGGGGCTCACCCTCGCGGCTCGCATGTCGTCCCGGCGCAGGTGACCGGAAGCGGGCGATCACACCTCGAGCAGCTCTTTTTCCTTGTGACCGACCAGCGTGTCGATCTCGGCGACGATCTCGTGGGTGAGCTTCTCGAGCTCCTTTTCGATGCGGGTCAGCTCGTCGTCGGAGATCTCGCCGTCCTTGGCCTGGTGTTCAAGCTCCTGGCGAATGCTGCGCCGGACGTTGCGCACTGACACCCGGGCGTCCTCCGCCAGCTTCTTGACGACCTTCACGAGCTCCTTGCGCCGGTCGGTGGTGAGCTCGGGAAACGTCAGGCGGATCACCGCGCCGTCGTTGCTCGGATTCACCCCGAGGTCGCTCGCCTGGATCGCCTTCTCGATCGCCTTCAACGCGCCCTTGTCGTAGGGCGCGACGACGAGCACCCGCGCCTCGGGAACGGAGAAGCCCGCAAGCTGCTGGAGCGGCACCTCGGAGCCGTAGTAGTCGACCCGAAGTTTCTCGACGAGCGCGGGAGTGGCCCGGCCGGTGCGGACGGCGCCGAACTGATCCTGCAGGTGGACGACGACCTTGTGCATCTTGTCCTTCGCCTCGTCGACCCTGGCGTTGGTCACTTGGTCTCCTTGGGATGCACGAGCGTGCCGATCGGCTCGCCCGTCAGCGCCTTGGTGATGTTGCCGGGCTGCATCACATCGAACACGATGATCGGAAGCGAGTTGTCCATGCAGAACGTGATCGCCGTCGAGTCCATGACCTGAAGGCCGCGAGCCAGCAGGTCGAAATGGCTCAGCTTTTCGATCTTGACCGCATCGCGATCGGTGCGCGGGTCGGCGCTGTACACGCCGTCGACGCCCGAGTGCGTACCCTTCAGGACGGCCTCCGCGCCGATCTCGGCCGCCCGCAATGCGGCCGTCGTGTCGGTCGTGAAGTAGGGATTGCCGTTGCCGGCCGCGAAGATCACCAGCCGGCCCTTCTCGAGATGGCGAATCGCCCGCAACGGGATGTACGGCTCCGCGACCTGCGCCATCGTGATCGCGGTCTGTACGCGCGTCGGTTGACCGAGCGACTCGAGCGCGTCCTGCAACGCCAGCGCGTTGATGACGGTGGCGAGCATCCCCATGTAGTCGGCGCGGGCGCGGTCCATGCCTCTCGTCGCGCCGGCAAGACCGAGGAAGATGTTGCCGCCGCCGACGACGATCGCGATCTCGACGCCCAGATCAGCGCGCGCCTTTGTGACCTCCTCGGCGATCCGCTGGACGACCGCGGCGTCGATGCCGAAACCGATGGACTGGTCGGCAAAGGCCTCGCCCGAGAGCTTCAGCACGACCCGGTGGTACCCGCTCGTGGTCATCGGCAACTCCTCTCGTGCGGATCGTGCGGATCAACGGGTGTGGGCGTTCGCGCTCGGGCTATTCCTCTCCGATCTTGACCCGCGCGAACCCGCGGACGTGCGCGTCCGGGCCGAGCGACTTCACGACCGTTTCGATCGTCTGCTTGTTGTCCTTCACGAACGACTGCTCGAGGAGAACCACCGACTTGTAGAAGCCGTTCATCTTGCCCTCGTTGATCTTCGGCCACGCCGGCTCGGGCTTGCCTTCTTCGCGGGTCTGGGCCTCGTAGATGTCGCGCTCGCGCGCGACCGCGTCGGGCGGGACCTCGTCGCGTGTGACGTAACGCGGCGCGGCGCTCGCGATATGGAGTGCAACGTCGTGCGCGACCTCTCGTGCCCGAGCGGCACCGCGCTCGACCCCGCCGAGCTCGACCAGAACACCCACGGTGCCGCGCTCGTTCTGCAGATGCTTGTACCCGTCGAGAAGACCGTCAGTGGTTGCAAATCGGAAGACGCGTCCGAGCTCGATTTTTTCGCCGAGCGCCCCGGAGAGTCCCTTGACGTAGTCGTCGACCGTCTCGCCGTCCATCTTCTTCGCGCCGATGTCGGTGTCGCCTTCGTCGACGACGAGCCGGGTGAGCGCGGCGAGCGCCCGGCCGAATGCCTCACCTTTGGCGACGAAGTCGGTCTCGCAGTTCAGCTCCACGACCGCGCCGACATCGTCGGTGACGAGTACCTCGACCGCGCCCTGGTCGGCGGCGCGACCCTCGCGCTTCGCCGCGCCCGCGATTCCCTTCTCCCGTAGCCAGTCCTTGGCGCGCTCGAAGTCGCCGTCGTTCTCGAGCAACGCCCGCTTGCAGTCCATCATCCCGGCACCGGTCATCTTGCGCAGCGCCGCGACGTCCTTGGCGGATATGTCGGCCATGTGATCAGCCCTCGTCCGTCGTCGCGCTCGCGGCCTCGGTGAGGGTCGCCCCGACGACGTCGTCGCCGCCGACGTCATCGCCGCCGTCGTCGCCCGCGGCCTCTTCGGCGACTACCTGGTCACCGCCGGCCTGGTCACCTCCGGCCTGGTCACCGCCGGGCTCGGGAGATTTCACCGCATCCTTCGCCAGCCGGGCGCGCTCCTCGATCTCACGCTGCTTCGCGGCGGCGGCGTCGCGGGCTTCGGACTGCCGGCGGTCGAACTCCGCCTGCTCCTCGGGCGTCCGCTGCGGCTTGACCGGCGCGGCGGGCGCGGTTTCTTCGGAACGTGTGCCGGGACGCGCGCCCCGGCGACGCGCGATCTCGCGCCCTTCGGTAACGGCGTCGGCGATCACCCGGCACATGAGCTGCGCGGAACGGATCGCGTCGTCATTGCCCGGGATCACGTAATCGATGATGTCGGGATCGCAGTTCGTGTCGACGACCGCGACAACGGGTATCCGGAGCCGGTTCGCCTCGGTAACGGCGATGTGCTCCTTCTTCGTGTCGATGATGAACACGGCAGACGGGAGCCGCTCGAGGTTCTTGATGCCGCCAAGGTTGCGCTCGAGCTTCGCGAGGTCGCGACGGACCTTGAGGCCTTCCTTCTTCGACATCAGATCGACCTCGCCGGAATCGACCTGCCGTTGGAACTCGCGCAGCTTCGCGACGCGTGAGTGCACCGTCTGGAAGTTGGTGAGCATGCCGCCGAGCCAACGGAAGTTGACGTACGGCATCCCGCACCCGTTGGCCGCGTTCTCGATCGGCTCCTGCGTCTGCTTCTTGGTGCCCACGAACAGCACGATCCCGCCGTTGGCGACGGTCTCGCGCACGAACCGATAGGCACCGTCGATGCGATCGAGCGTCTGATGCAGATCGACGATGTAGATGCCGTTGCGCTCTCCGAAGATGAAACGGCGCATCTTCGGATTCCAGCGCCGGGTCTGGTGACCGAAGTGGACCCCGGCCTCCAAGAGTTGCTTCATGCTCACGACGGCCACGGCCGCGCCTCCCCTAGGTTGGATCTTCCGCCCGCGCGAGCACCGATCGGTCGAAAGCCGTCGGCACCACCTTGGGATCACGGGCGTGCGAATGGTTGATTGCGGCATCCGGAATCGGTCCGAAGGCACGTTCAGTGTAGCGGCCCGGTCTTTGTTCATCCGGGGCGAACCGGGCCGCGGTGCGGGCCCGAAGTCCGGAGGCGGCTAGGGCACGCCTGCCCATCCGGGCAGGCCGGCCATCAATGCCCGGCGCTCCGCCATTCGCCGAGCGAGGGAGCTCGCGGCTGCGTCGCCGGCCGTCGGCGCCAGGTGCACCCGCACCGGGAGGCCGGCGGACGCGAAGAGCCGCATCGGATCGACGAACACATCCCCGATCCGCAATCCGAAATGCACGACGGAGGGATCGTGGTGCTCCCCTCGTCCGCCGGTCGTTCCCACCACCTCGCCGCGCGCGACGACCTCGCCCCCGCGCACGCGGATCGACGCGAGGAACGAGTACGAGGTCCGCAAGCCGCCGGCGTGCCGGACCACCACGTGACGGGCGGTCGCGACCACCCCGGCGAAGACCACCGTGCCTGCGCCCGCGGCGCGTACGAGGGTGCCGGGAGCGGCCGCGAAATCGACCCCCAGGTGCCCACGGCCGTAACGGGTCAGTGGCGCCTGGAAGGGGCGTACGACCCGACCGGCGACGGGGCGCAGCCACACGTCTCCTCCCGAGGCGGGCGCCGGCGCGAGCGTGAGCACGCCGAAGATTGCGAGGAGGACGAGCGTCGGAGCGGCCTTTGTGCGCATGCGGCGAACGTACGCGTGAACGCGTGTGCGATCGCCGGCGCGGAACGGGTGTGCAGCGAAATCGTCGTCCGGCGACGGGTTCGGTGCAGGCGCTGGTTAGGTGACGATCCCGCGCTCGGGCATCGGCTCCGAGAGCCGCGAACGCAACTGGAAGATTGCCTTCGTGTGGATCTGGCACACGCGACTCTCGGTAACGCCGAGCACGTTGCCGATCTCGGCGAGCGTCAGACCTTCGTAGTAGTAGAGCGTGAGCACGAGCCTTTCGCGGTCGGGCATGCGGTTGATCGCGTCGGCCAGCACCTGACGCATCTCTTCCGACTCGAACGCCTCGACCGGATCGTGACCGCTGCCCGCGATCGTGTCGCCGACCGTCGCCCCGCTGCCGCGCTCGGAACCGGCCGAGAGCAGCTCGTCGAGTGCGACGACGCCGACGAAGCTGATCTGGCCGAGCGTCGTCGCGAGCTCGTCCTCGCTCAAGCCGAGCTCGGTCGCGACCTCTTTGTCCTCCGGGCTGCGGCGCAGCTCGTTCTCGAGCTTCGAGTACGCGCGCTCGATGGCACGGGCCTTGGCGCGCACCGAGCGCGGGACCCAGTCGATCGACCGCAGCTCGTCGATGATCGCGCCCTTGATCCTGCTGATCGCATAGGTCTCGAACTTGTAGCCGCGTCCGGGATCGAACTTGTCGATCGCGTCGATCAGACCGAAGATGCCGTAGCTGACGAGGTCCGATTGCTCGATGTTCTGCGGGAGTCCGGCGGCCACCCGCCCGGCGACGAACTTCACCAACGGTGAGTAGTGCAGGATCAAGCGCTCGCGCGCGTGGGACGTGCCGCCATCTTTGTAATCACGCCAAAGCTCGGCGATTTCCGCGGCGGACTCGTCCACTCTGCTCGCCCTGCTCCCTAGGCCCTTGGATGCGTCCGTTCGTACACAGCTCTCATCAGCTCACGTGTCACGTGAGTGTAGATCTGTGTCGTCCCCACATCGGCGTGTCCGAGCAGTTCTTGAACCGCTCTGAGGTCAGCTCCTCCCTCGAGGAGGTGCGTGGCGTAGGCGTGGCGAAGGGCGTGCGGGTGCAACGTCCGGCCGTCGGGGAGCGGATAGCGGGCGAGAACCCGCCGGACGTCGCGGGGGGTCATTCGCCGGCCGCGGGCGTTCAAGAAGAGCGCGACGGCCCCGGCACTGGGCTGTACGGCGTGCGGAAGAGCGCGGCGCCCGCGACGCAGGTATGCCTCGACGGCGTCGCGGGCCGGATCGCCGAGCGGGAGCCGGCGA
>JAUZEM010000611.1 GCA_030839005.1 Actinomycetota bacterium
GACGCCTTCGGTTCCCGGCGGGCCGCCCACATCTGCGGTCGCGAGTGGGTCGCTCACCGCCTCCGCGCTCGGGACCGCGGCGCTGCTAATGCCGGCGGGCGACACCTCGGGCTCGTCGGTCGGCGCCGTCGTCGGGCTCGTCCCGGTGGGCGCCCCAGTGGGTGTCTCGGTGGGTGTGTCGGTACGCGTCTCGTCCTCGAGACGGTTCAGGTCTGACATCGATGCCTTCTCTCATGACACGCGTGCCTCCGGCACGCGTGGGCGCGTGTCGGCGTCGAGCGGCTCCTGCCGCGCGCCGTCGCGCTCGATCCATTGATTCGTACGCCGCGCTCGAACATCGGTGAGGTCGCCGATGGCAGCGAGCACCTCACCCGGCTTCGCGCCGCGCGGTTGGGTTGACATTTCCATTTCGACGACTGCCGGAAGCCCCGCGGCCGAGGGCCCGCCGCAGACGGTGATCCGGCGGATCACGGGCCGTACGTCCTCGACGACTTCGCGACCCTTGCGGTGCCTTGTCGCCACCAGCGCGGGCATTGCCAGCGCGGTGTCGATCTCCTCACGCAGTCGCGCCGGATCGACTTCCGTCAGATCGCCGCGCGCGACGTCGACCCGCCATTCCACGCACGTCACCGCCTCTTGCAACGCCGGTGCGCGATCGGCGAGTGCGACCGCCCCGACCACGTCGATACCTTCCGGCAACCCGCCGTTGAGCCGGGACGCGAGCGCGTCGAGATCGACGGCTTCCGCCAACACCAGGTCGACGTACTCGGCCTCGCTCTCGTGCCCGGTCGACAACGCCAGCCCGAAGCTCACCCGCGGCCGGGGCGAGAAACCCTCGCTGAACGCGAGCGGAAGCCGGGCGATGCGAAACGCGCGCTCGAGGGCACGCGCGACGTCGCGGTGGCTGATCCAACGGATCTTGCCGAGCTTCGTGTACCGAAGCCGGACGGGGTTCGCGGCGCCGCCTCTCACGACGCCGCTCCGCCTCCGCCGGCATGCACCTTCGACCCGAGGAAACGAACCGGTACGTCCGCTACCGATCGCGTCAGGTCCTGGCCGGTGCCCTGCGAGCCACCCGCGGGCGCCACCGGCGACGCCACGACGTGCTCCAGGGCATAGTCGGTACACACCCCGCAGTCGTAGCACGGAGTCCACCGGCAATCGGGGAGCCCGTGCGCCGCCAGCGCGGCCTGCCAGTCGTCCCAGAGGAAATCGGCGTGGAGACCCGCGGCGATGTGCGACCACGGCAGCACCTCGTCGCGCGTGCGGTGGCGCGTGACGAACCAATCCGGGTCGAGACCCTCCGCGCGCATCGCGTCGAGCCACCGATCGAGCGAGAAGCCCTCGCTCCACTCCTGGAACGTGCCGCCGGCCCGCCACACCCGCTCGATGACCCGGCCGATCCTCCGGTCGCCGCGCGAGGCGATCCCTTCGGCGAAGGTCGCCTTCGGATCGTGCCACTTCACGTGCGCACGGGTTCCGCGGACCGCATTGCGGAGCAGCGTGATCTTGCGCTGCAGCTCGTCGACGCCGTTCTGACCGAACCATTGGAAGGGCGTGTGCGGCTTGGGGACGAACCCTCCGACCGACACGGTGCAGCTCGCCTGCTTCGTGTACTTGCGGCCGATGTCGGTCACGTTGGTCGCGAGCTGCGCGATGCCGAGCGTGTCTTCGTCCATCTCGGTCGGGAGGCCGGTGAGGAAGTAGAGCTTCACCCGTCGCCAACCCTGTGAGTACGCGGCGTCGACCGCGGAGTACAGGTCGTCCTCGATGATCAGTTTGTTGATCACCTGGCGCAGTCGCCACGTACCGGCTTCCGGCGCGAAGGTGAGGCCGCTGCGGCGGACCTTCTGGAGCTCGCTCGCGATCCCGACCGTGAACGCATCGACCCGCAAGCTCGGCAGGGAGACGCTCACTCCCCCGGTGCCCTCCTGATCGGTGACGAGATCGGCGACGACCCCCTCGATCCCCGAGAAGTCGGCGCTCGAGAGCGACGTCAGCGCCACCTCGTCGTAGCCGGTTCGGCGCAGGCCCTCGCGGACCATCGTGCGAACCTGCTCCTCGGGCCGTTCCCGAACCGGCCGCGTGATCATGCCGGCCTGGCAGAACCGACAGCCCCGAGTGCAACCCCGGAAGATCTCGACGTTCAGGCGGTCGTGCACGACCTCGACCAGCGGCACGAGCTGATGCTTCGGGTACGGCCAGTCGGCCAGGTCGGCCACCGTGCGCTTGTCGACGACGGCGGGAACGTCGGCGTAGCGGGGCGTCACCGACCGAACCGCCGGACCGTCGTACTCGACGTCGTAGAGAGAGGGCACATAGACGCCGGGGATCGTGGCGAGGTCGCGCAGCACCGCCTCGCGGTTCGCGCGTCCGCCGCGCTTCCACGCGCCTACCACGTCGGCGATCTCGCCGATCGCCTCCTCGCCGTCACCGATGACGAAGGCGTCGACGTACTCGGCGAGCGGCTCGGGGTTGTACGTGCAGTGCCCGCCCGCGATCACGACCGGATGTGAGGGCGACCGGTCGGCGCCACGAACCGGAACGCCCGCGAGATCGACGAGGTTCAGCAGGTTCGTGTAAACGAGCTCGGCCGACAGGTTGAACGCGAGCACGTCGAAGTCGCCCGCGGCGCGGTGCGTGTCGACGCTGAACAGCGGCACCCGGGCCGCACGCATCGCGGCCTCCATGTCGGTCCACGGCGCGTAGGCGCGCTCGGCCACCGCGTCTTCGCGCTCATTGAGGAGCTCGTAGAGGATTTGAAGCCCCTGGTTGGGGAGCCCGATCTCGTAGGTGTCGGGATAGATCAGGAGAAAGGCCGCCCGGCTGCTCCCATGGCGGGGCGCCAGACTGCCCGGCTCCGTCCCCATCTCCATACCTATGTAGCGAGCGGGCTTCTCAACCCGGGCCAGCAGCGGTTCGATCCGCGGCCACAGGTCTGACATCTCCGGTGAGTGTAGCCCGGGCGCGGCGCGGGCCCGGCTCACCACGGTCCGTGGGGAAGCCAGGAATTAGCTGAACCGACGCATATGGACGTTCAGCACGAGCCCGACCGCGATGAACGAGGTGATGACCGCGGAGCCGCCGTACGACATGAAGGGCAGCGGGATCCCCGTGATCGGCATGATCCCCATCGTCATGCCGACGTTCTCGAACACCTCGATCGCGAACATCGCGAGCACACCGATGGCCACGAGGGTGCCGAAGAAGTCGGACGACAACAGCGCGATACGCCACAGCCTCCAGGCCAGGAGCGCGTAGAGGAGCAGGAGCGTTGCCCCGCCCACGAAGCCGAGATCCTCGCCGACCGCGGTGAAGATGAAGTCGGTGTGCTGCTCCGGCACGAAGCCGTTCTTCGTCTGCAGGCCGCGGCCGAAGCCCGCGCCTTCGAACCCTCCCGATGCGATCGCCGCCTTGGAAGCCCCGAGGTTGAACTGGGTCGGAGTCTGATCCTCGGCGGGCACGCGGGGGGTCGACTGGTTGGCAAAGGAGGTCAACCGGTCGAGCTGATAGGAGTGGACCTTGCCGGTGACCACCGCCGCTCCCACCAGCGATGCCGCGAGCAGCAACAGCACGACGATGTGCACGGGCTTGAGGCCGGCGATGACGAGCACCGCGGCCGCGCACACCATGATCACGAGCATCGTGCCGAGGTCGTGCTGCGCGTACACGATGGCCATGACCACGCCGGTCAGGCCGACCGCTACGCCGACGCGCCACGCGTCGAGATCGCCGCGATGTTGATGGCAGTAACCCGCGATCGCGACCACCACCACGACCTTGGCGATCTCCGACGGCTGGAACTGGAAGGGCCCGACCTGGAACCAGGCCTGCGCGCCGTTGTGATTGCGGCCCAGCACGACCACGCCCACGAGCAACGGGACAATCGCGAGGTAAACGAGCGGCCACGCGTCACGGATGCGGCGGTAGTCGATCGCCATCGTGACGCCCATCGCGATCAGACCGAGCACGACCGCGACGCCTTGGCGTTCGACGTAATAGAGACGCGCCAGCCCACCGAGCGCGGTCTCGTGCCGGGAGGCGTCGAAGATCATGAGCAAACCGAGCGCGCTGATCGCGATCGGCAACGTCAGGAGCGCGAGGTCGAGGTGCGCGAAGAGGCTCGTGTCCGACGCAGTGCGACGGCGGCCGGCGGACGCAGTGATGGTGGCCATCAGTCTTTGCCCGTCGACCTGGTAGGGATCGGCGTCGGAGGAAGGTTCTTGATCGACTCGATCACCTGGCGCACGATCGGCGCCGCGGTCTGCGCGCCGTGCCCGCCCTGTTCGACGACGGCGACGACGGCGTACTGCGGATCGCCGACCGGGAAGTATGACGCGAACAACGACGTCGGTCCCTTACCGGGGACCTGCGCGGTTCCGGTCTTTCCCGCGACGGGAACGAACAAGCCTTGGAACGCCTGGTACGCGGTGCCGGCCTTGTCGGAGACCGCGCCCGCGAAGCCTCCTGCAATCTGCGAGTAGGTGTAGGGCGGAATGTCGATCTTGCCGCGCGCCTTGGGCGCGTACCGCTCGACGACTTGCTTCGTCATGGGGTTCGTCACCACCTGGCCGACGTGCGGAGTCCACACCGTCCCTCCGTTGGCGAAGCACGCGTACGCGTTGGCGAGCTGAAGCGGCGTGACGAAGTCGTCTCCCTGCCCGACCGAGGCGAAGATGTTGTCGGCCGGATACCAGATCGCGTGCTCATGCTTCGCCTGCGCCGACTTGTAGTTCGCGTTCGCGAAGGCGGCCTTCCACGCCGGGTCCGGGATCCGCCCGGCCGCGTCGCCGAGCTCGATCCCGGTCGGCTGACCGAAGCCGAGCTGGCTCGCCACGTGCTGAATACCGAGCCCGCGCTGCGGATCGAGCTGCCAGATCTTCCAGAAGTCGTTGCCCGCGTTGTAGAAGTAGACGTCGCTCGAGACGGTCAGCGCGCGCTGGAGGTTGACGCTGCCGTTGCGGGTGCCGTTGTCGTTCGTGAACGTCGAGCCTTCGAGTCGCACGGATCCGTTGTCGTTGACGTACGTGGAGGCGCCGAGCACGTTGTACTGGTTCAGCGCGATCGACGGAACGAGCTTGAACGTCGATCCGGGTGCGTACTGGCCCTCGGTGGCCCGGTTCAGGAGCGGGTTCTGCGCGCCGGCATTGCTCAGCAGCGCGAAGTGGTCGTTCGAGATCCCGCCGACCCACCACGACAGCGGATACGTCGGGTTGCTCGCCATCGCGAGCACCGAGCCGTCGTGCACGTCGAGCACGACCACGGCCCCGCCGGTCGGCTGCAACGTCTTGTAGCCGACGGCGACTGCCTCTTTGCTCTGGTCTTGGAACGTGTGCGCGGCGAGTATGCCTTGCGCGAGCGCGCTCTCGGCCGCCTTTTGCACCTTGATGTCGATCGTGAGCTTGACGTTGTCGCCGACCGTCCCCGGATCGACGTTGACGGGTGGACCGATCTGCTTGCCGGTCGGATCGACCTGCACCGTCACCCGGCGCGGCTTCCCGCGCAGCACCGACTCGTACGCGGCCTCCACACCATCTCGCCCGACAACGTCGCCGGCCTGATACCCCTTCGACTTCAACTGCTTCAGCTGGTCGGCACCGATCTCGCCGACGTAGCCGAGCACCTGCGACGCAAGACCGTCGTACGCGTACGAACGGATGGTGAGCCCGACGACGTTCACGCCCGGATAGTCCTCGCGGTGCTCGCGGATCGCGAGCTGCTGGGCGAGCGGGACGCGCAGCGCCACGATGGCGGGCATGAGTGGCGACTGTCGATCGCTCTCGTAATTCGCGCGGAGGATCTTCTCGTTGATCCCGAGCACCTCGGAGAGCTGGCCCAACACCCGGGCACGGGTCTTCGGTCCGAGATCGCGAGCGACCGTCACCCCCCACGCGGCAACGTCCTGGGCCAGGACTTTGCCGTTGCGATCGAGGATCTCACCGCGCGGCGACTCGGTCTGGATCACGCGCGTGCTGAGCGTGCTCACAACCCGGCCGAGCTTCTGCTCGGGGCCCATCTGGAGGAACCACAAGCGCGCGAAAAGCGAGGCGAAGAGGGCGACGATCACGACGCCAACGATGCTCACTCGAACGCGGCTGTTGTCGCTCATGCAGTCAGGCGGCTCATCGAGACCCGTCGCACGCTAGTGGGAACGCCCGAGGAGTTTCCGGTCGGGCGCGGCTCAGCGCGGTGTCGGGCGTGGCGTCGGCGCGGCGTCCGTGTGACGTCAGCGCATCGACCAGGCGTCGCGCACCCGATCGTCGCGGCCGAGCACGCGCCTGACCAGGTAGAACACCAATGGCGCGAGCAATGCGTCGTAAAGGGCGGCGTACGAGATGGTGACGACACCTTGGGTGCCCTTCACCGCACTGACTCCGACGAGCACCCCGATGCCGATGAACAACAATCCACCCGCGAGTCCGCCGGCCGCGCCGAGGAACGAGGGCAACCAGCGCGGCGAGCGAAAGAGGCCCGACTCGAGCACGCCGATGGCGTAGCCGACCATCGCGTACGTGAGCGCGTCGAGGCCGAGTGGCGTCTCGAGAAAGAGATCGAAGCCGAAGCCGGCGACGAATCCGACGATCGCGCCTGCCTCCGGACCTTCCTGGTAGCCGACCGCGAGCGCGACGATCAACCCGAGATCGGGGACGACACCGAACAGACGCAAATGCGGAAACACCGCGACCTGCGTGACCACGATCACGACGATGAGCGCTGCGAGACGCGACGCGCGCGTCATCCGCCGACCCGAGTTGTCGAGCTCGTACTGGGTACGGTCGAGGTTGTGGACGTCGAGGTCGTGGACGTCGACGTTGTCGACGTCGTAGTCGTCGTCGGGAGCACGGGACCGCGAGTGCCCTGCGACCACAGCAACACGGTGACGTGTTGCAGCGCGCCGAGATGAACGTACGGAGTGATCGTCGCGTTCACGCCCGTGTTTCCGGGTTGGTTCGTGGCCGACGCGATCGTGCCAACCGTGAGACCGGACGGGAACAACGTCGACTGCGGAGACGTCACGATCTGATCACCCCGAAGCACGGACGTACCCGCGTCGAACTCGACCACGAGATCGTGCGAACCAACCTCTCCCGACGCGATGCCCGTCGTCGCGGGCGATGCGCCATGACCGGGCGTCTGCACACCGACCGAGAAGTTCGGGTCGGTGAGCACTTGGATCTTCGCGCCGCCGTTCCACACTTCGATCACCTTGCCGACGATGCCTTCCGGCGCGATCACCGGCATGTCGACCGAGATCCCCGTTTCCGATCCCTTGTCGATCGTGAGCGTCGGATCGAAGTTGCCCGGATCGCGACCGACGATCTGCCCGGTCACGTTCTTGACCAGCAACGCGTTCTGCAGCGCGAGCGACCGCTTGAGATCGTTGTTCTCCTTGATCGCCTCGTCGGCCGCGGTCTGCTTCCCCCGGAGCCCGGCGATCTGCTCCTGGAGTCGTCGGTTGTCACGCTTCAGGTTTCCCGAGTTGACGATGCCGTCCCACCAGTCGCTCACCGGGCGGGCGACGTCGTCGACCGCCCCTTGGACGGGAGACACGATCCGGTGCGCGATCCGGCCCATCGCCCCGAGCGAGCCCGTACGGCCGTTGCGGGTATCGAGAGTGATCAGCGTCACGCAGCTGAGCACGATCAGGAGCAGGACGTAGCGCCGTCGGCTCGCGCGTCGCGCACCGGCCATGGTCTCGGACCGCCTCGGTCTATTGCCGGGCGGGCGAGCTCAGGACGTGCTTCAGGACGTCGAAATTCTCCAGGCATATCCCCGAGCCGTGCACGACTGACAGGAGCGGATTGTCGGCGATGACGATGGGCATGCCGGTCTCGCTCGACAATCGCTCGCGCAGCCCGTGCAGGAGCGCGCCGCCACCTGTCACGACGATGCCGTTCGACATGATGTCGGCCGCGAGCTCGGGCGGCGTCTTGTCCAGAGTCACCTTCACCGCGTCGACGATCGCGGCGACCGGCTCCTCGATCGCGTCGCGGATCTCCTCGGTCGACACCACGATCGTCTTCGGAAGACCGGTGACAAGATCGCGACCGCGCACTTCGGCATACAGCTCGGTCTCGAGCGGGTAAGCACTGCCGAGCGCGATCTTGATCTCCTCCGAGGTGCGTTCGCCGAGCGCGAGGGAGTACTCCTTCTTCACGAAGGCGATGATCGACTCGTCGAGCTCGTCGCCCGCGATGCGGATCGACTCGCTCGCGACGATGCCACCCAGCGAGATCACCGCGACCTCGGTCGTTCCGCCACCGATGTCGACGATCATGTTGCCGGCCGGTTCGTGCACAGGAAGGCCGGCGCCGATGGCGGCCGCCATCGGTTCCTCGATGATGTACGCCTCCTTGCGCGCCCCCGCCTGCTGCGCGGCCTCTTGCACCGCGCGCTGTTCGACGCCCGTGATGCCCGACGGCACGCAGATCACCATCCGGGGCTTCGCCCATTTGCGCGGATGCACGCGCTGGATGAAGTAGCGCAGCATCTTCTCGCAGATGTCGAAGTCGGCGATGACCCCGTCCTTCAACGGCCGGATGGCGATGATGTGGTCGGGCGTGCGCCCGATCATCTTCTTCGCCTCTACACCGACCGCCAGCGGACGACCGTCGCGCGAGTTCACGGCGACGACCGAAGGCTCGTCGAGCACGACACCGCGTCCGCGCACGTACACGAGTGTGTTCGCGGTGCCGAGGTCGACCGCCATGTCGCGGCCGAGCAATCCTGCGTAGAACGGTTCGCTCACCGGGGTCATCTTCCGACGGCGGGACGCGGCCAGGCTAGAAGCCTCCCGGTTCGATTGCCACCCGGCTCGAGGCGTCACCCGGCAAGACCGGGGAAGAACAGCGCGACCTCGCGCTCGGCCGACTCCGGACCGTCACTTCCATGCACCAGGTTTTCTGTGAGCTCGATCGCGAGATCTCCCCGGATCGTTCCGGGAGCGGCATCCCG
>JAUZEM010000057.1 GCA_030839005.1 Actinomycetota bacterium
TCGTTGGCGCAAGATGTTCGAGGACGCCGGTTACACGACCCTCGCACCCGGCTGGCCCGACGATCCGAACACCGTCGCGCAGGCGAACGCGCATCCTGAGGTCTTCGCGCACAAGACGGTGGGGCAAATCGCGGATCACTTCGAAGAGGTGATCGGCAAGCTCACGAAGCGGCCGGCGCTCATCGGGCATTCATTCGGCGGGCTGTTGGCGCAGATCCTCGCGGGTCGCGGGATCGCCGACGCGACGGTCGCCATCGATCCGGCGCCGTTCCGGGGCGTGCTCCCGCTGCCCGTTTCGGCCCTCAAGTCGGCGGCTCCGGTGCTCGGCAACCCGGCCAACCATGGTCGAGCGGTCCCGCTCACCTACGAGCAGTTCCGTTTCGCCTTCGCGAACGCCGTCGGCGAGGACGAGGCGCAGGAGTTGTACAACACCTATGCGGTGCCGGGATCGGGCGTTCCACTGTTCCAAGCGGCGACCGCGAACCTGAACCCTTGGACCGAAGCGAAGGTGAGATCGAAGAACCCCGACCGCGGACCGTTGCTCATCATCGACGGCGAGAAGGATCACACCGTCCCTTGGGCAATCGCGAACGCGTCGTACAAGAAGCAAAAGCGCAACAAGGGCGTCACCGAGATCGTCAAGATCCCGGGTCGCGGGCACTCGCTCACCATCGACCACGGCTGGCGCGACGTTGCCGACACCGCCCTCGACTTCGTCCGACGATTCGTCAAACCCTGAGGTAGCGCGGCCGCTACGTGTGCGTCGCGAGGTACTCGTAGACCGACCGGACGGCGCTCGATCCCTCGCCGACCGCGGCCGCGACGCGTTTCACGGATCCGTGCCTGACGTCGCCGGCCGCGAACACCCCGAGCGCTGACGTCTCGAACGGCAACGGGTCACGCGCGCCGAACGCCGAGGATGCGGCAACGTCGTCGGCTACCGCGCGGTCGGTGAGGACGAACCCGGACCGGTCGAGGGCAACGCTGCCGCCGAGCCAGCCGGTGGCCGGGACCGCACCGATCAAACAGAAGAGCCCCTGAGACGGCACCGTCCGGCGCTGTCCCGTCTGGTTGTTTTCGAGCGTGACCTGCTCGAGGTGGGTGTCACCGGCGAGGGCTCGTACCTCGGTGTGCGTCAACACGTCGATCCGGTCGTCGGCTTCGATGCGGGTAATGAGGTATTGCGACATGGTCGCCGCGAGATCTCCTCTGCGGACGACGAGCGACACCGGGCCCGCCTCCTGCGCCATGTAAATCGCCGCCTGACCGGCCGAGTTGCCACCGCCGACCACGATCACGCGGGAGCCGCGACACTCACGCGCTTCGAGATCGGTCGCGGCGTAGTAGACACCTGCGCCTTCGAAACGCTCGAGATCGTCGACCTCGAGCCGTCGATAGTGCGCGCCCGACGCAATGATTACCGCACGGGAGGAGATCTCGCTGCCGTCGGCCAGGACGAGTACGTGGAAACCGTTCTCGTCCCGCAGGCCCGCGACCTCGCACGGAGCGTTGAGACGTGCGCCCAGGCGTATCGCCTGGATCGCGGCGCGCGCGACAAGGTCTTCGCCAGAAATGCCGTTCGGAAAACCCACGTAGTTCTCGACACGCGAGCTGGCGCCGGCCTGGCCCCCCGCGGCAACCGCGTCGAGGGAGACGGTATCGAGTCCCTCCGATGCGCCGTATACCGCGGCCGAAAGGCCGGCCGGACCGGTCCCGACGACGACGAGATCGCTGATGTAGCCGGGGACGGGCCGGTAAGTGAGACCGAGGTGTTCGGCAAACCGGCCGGGCGTCGGATGCCGGAGCAACGCGGTCGGAGTCACCACTACCGGCACGTCGGGCGGGCGGACACCGATGCCTGCGAGATACACGGGCGGATCGTCGATGTCCTCCAGATCGATCCACGTATGAGGAAGCCGATAGCGATTCGCGAACGCGCGCAACGCCATCGCCTCGGGCGAGTACCGCGAACCGATGATGCGGATGGCGCCGGCGCCGGCGCCCGTACGCAGCAATTCGCGCCGAGCGACGAACGCCTTGAAGACGGTGTCGGAGAAATCCGGCCTGGTATCGATGAGCCGGCGGAACGTCTCGAGGTCGATGGCCAACAGGCGTCCCGGCTTGCTGACGCGCGCCGTGAGGTAGGTCCGCTGGCCGGTATAGAGATTCAACTCGCCGAGGAACCGACCCTGGCCGTGCCTGGCGACGACCTCCTCGCCGCTGTTGTCCTGGCGGATGATCTCGACTTCACCCTCGAGGACGACGATGAACGCAGGCACGTCGGCGCCCGCTTGGTACAAGACGTCGCCCGCCGCAACTGAGCGAACGTCACCGAACTCCATGAGCTCGTCGAGCATCGGCCCGTCGAGCGTGACCGCGGCGGGACCGTCGTCGTCCGTATCGAGGATCGTCGGCGCGGCTTCGAGGCCGCCGTTGTCGCTCACGCGCGGTCACCATAGAGGCCGCCCGCGGTTCCATGGTCCCCTCGCCCGTCGTGCGCGCCAACGGCCGAAACCTACGATCGCCGACTTGCGAGCCGCTTGCCGACACGGTCGATGCGCGCGATGTGCCCGACGATGCGTTCCCGCGCGGCTTCCGCCTCCGGGTCGAGGCCTTCGATCGTCTCGATGCCCCAGTGGCGCAGCACGACCGGAACGAGCACCTGGTCGTGGTGCAACGCCAAGTCGTAGATTCCGGCCGCGGCGATCGCCGACGCGTGGGCGCTGAAGTCGGGAATGCCGGCGCCGGGCATCTCGAACGTGCGCACCTGGCGCTCTATCGCGCGCACGGTGCCCGACGGATCGACCTCCAGCGCCGCGGATACGAGGTCGCGGTAGAAGAGATAGTGGAGGTTCTCGTCCGCCGCGACGCGGGCCATCACCTTGTAGCCGGCCTCGTCCTCGAGCAGGTTTCCGGTGTTGCGGTGCGAGATGCGCGTCGCCAGCTCCTGCAGCGCGACGTACGCGAGCGCGTCGGCGGCGGACTCGGGCTGCGGCACCTGGGCGCCGCACACCTGGTGCATCCGCGCGTGCTCGAGCGCCACGAGATCAACCGCGTGCGTGACCGTGATGTAGTCGCGGATCACGATCCCGTGCCGCATCTCCTCCGCGGTCCAGCGGCGCGCCCATTCGCGCCAGGTTTCGTTCGCGAAAACCCGGTTGATCGTCTCGAAGTAGTACGGAAGGTTGTCCTCGGTGAGGAGATTGACGACGAGGGCGCTGCGAACGCCGGATGGGAGCGTGGAGCTCGCCGCATCCCAGGCGTCGCGCGGCTTCGACTCGGTCGCCCGTTCCCACGGGACGAGCTCGTGCGGCAGCCACGACTTCGTCGTCGCCAGGTGGCGCTCGTACAGACGCTCGACTTGGGGGGTGAGAACGTCGACCAGGTCGGCTGAGGTCGTCGGGGTCATCAGGGTGGTCGTCATGGTCCTAGCCTACCTACCCGTAGGTAGGCCATGGCATCGGCCCGGGAATCCAGCGCCCGGGCCCGGACGGAGGCCGCACGGGTTGGGGGCCGGACCACCCGACTCGATACCTTCGGGCGATGATCATCGTGGTCGCGGCACTCAAGGGCGGGGTCGGCAAGACGACCACAGCGGTATATCTCGGCGCCCTCGCGGCCGCCCGCCGGCCGGCCACCATCGTCGACGCCGATCCACAGGCCAGCGCCGCGGACTGGATCGAGAGCGCCGAAGACGAGCACCTCGAACGGCTGACCCTCGTCGAAGCGCCGACCGATCGGCTGCTGATGAAAGCGCTCGACCGGATCGACACCGAGGAGGTCGCGGTCGTCGACACGCCTCCCGGAAACGAGCGTCTGCTGGTGAAAGCGATCGAGCGCGCCGACGTCGTCGTCGTGCCGACGCGCATCGGTGGCGTCGAGACCGCGCGCGTCGAAGCGGTGCTCGACCTCGTTCCGCGCAAGGTGCCGGTCGGTCTCGTGATCTGTTCGGCCCGCACCTATACCCGCGACTACCAGGACGTCGTGGCCGCGTGGAGCGAAGCCGGCGTCGCCATTTGGGGCACTGTGCCCGAGCGCGTGACGATCGCGACCGGTCCCGAAGGATCGCTTTCACCCGACGGCATCGACGCCTATCGCTCGGTCTGGCGGCGCACGTTGCGCGCGGTGCGCGAGTCGTAAGCACCAACGTCGGCACCAACGTCGGCACCGATCGACACGCCGCGGCGATCGAGCACCGGACCCAGCAGGTCGTCGAAGTTCTCGACGTAGAAGCGCTCGCGAGCAACGGCTCCGAGGCCGGCGGCATCCATGCTGCGCTCGAAGCGCGCAATGGGATTGCGGCCGCCTTCGACGTGCGGGAAATCGGACGAGAACATGCACACGTCTTCGCCGGCATTGGCGATTGTCCAACCCGCGTCCTCGTGCGGGTACGGCGTGACTCGCACCTGACGCTGCACGTACTCGCTCGGCCTCATATCCATCTGCTGTAGCCGGGGCTCGTTCTTGCGGAACGCTTCGTGCGCGGAGTCGAGCGAGCGCATCCATCCCGGCACCCAGGTGGCCCCCAGCTCGATCACGCCGATCCGCAGCGACGGATGACGCATCAGCACACCGTCGATGATCAACGCGTTCAGCGTCTGCATGACCGGGAGCGGGATCGAGAGATAGTCGATCGACTTGAAGTTCGTGTCGCCGCCGTGGAAGTCGGGCACGGGAGGCAGACCGTTGTCGAAGAAGTCGGTCGACATCACGTTCGCGCCCGCTCCGGCAACGTGCAGCACCACGGGCACGCCCGCCTCCGCGCACATCGACCAAATCGGTTCGAGGGTGACGTGACTGGGCGAGTGCCCTGCCGGATACTGTCCGATCCAGATCGCCGCGCTGCCCGCGCGGATCGCCTCGGTGGTGAGCGCGACCGCGGCCGCGGTGTCGCCAACCGGCACGACGGTTGCGGGAAGGAGGCGCGGATCGACTGAACACCAGTCGAGCACCGCGCGATGTTGTGCGCGCGCGAGCGCGACCGCCAGCTCGTGGTCACCGTCGCGATCGAAGCGCAGCACGTGCGGGCTCGTGAACGTGTCGAACACGAGCTGGCTCGCGAAGCCGAGCAGGTCGAGCGCCGCACTCCGGTCGGAGTTCAGGAACGAGCCCGTCGCGAGGAAGTTCTTGCGCAGCGTGATCTGGGCCGCGTCCTCGGCGCGGTACGACGGATCGCGGTGCATGGAAGTGGCGTGTGCGACCGCGTCGAGCGGCGTCGTGTCCTCATTGGCGTCGTTCCACACGAGCGGGAACCGCTCCCGGGTGGGCGCATCGAGATAGGGCTGCAGCCAGTCGGCGGGCTCCATGATGTGCGAGTCGGCGTCGTGCATCGGTCTCGTCGCGTAGGGCACGCGCGCGACGCTAATTCAGGGCCTGTCACACCCGCCCGGGCACCCATCGACACCGACCCGAAATGCGCTCGGATCGCGGCCGACAAGGGTCGATGTGCCGAGCAGTGGCCCTGACCAGCTATTCTGGGTGTTCGGGTTCCCACGACCATCTGCCGGGGCCCGCGGCCGTCCCTCACCTGTTTCCCGTTCGGAGATGCCGAGGATCGGCCTCCGACGCGACGTACAGGTTGAGGAGCAACGTGACCACATTCCGAGAGCTCGGCCTCAGGGCCGAGATCGTCGACGCCCTCACGGCGCAGGGCATCGACGAACCGTTTCCCGTCCAGGCCGCGACGATCGAAGATGCGCTGGCCGGGCGAGACGTCTGCGGCAAGGCCAAGACGGGCTCGGGCAAGACGCTCGCGTTCGGCCTGCCCGCCCTTCAGACGGTCCACGCGTCGCGGCCGGGCCATCCCGCGGCGCTCGTCCTCGTTCCGACCCGCGAGCTCGCGAAGCAGGTCGTCGACGTGTTGAACCCGATCGGGAAGCAGATCGGTGTGCGCGTCGCCGCGTTCTACGGCGGCACGTCGATGGATCGCCAGATCCGCAACCTCGCACGGAAGATCGAAGTCGCCGTCGCGACGCCCGGACGCCTGATCGACCTGCTCGA
>JAUZEM010000104.1 GCA_030839005.1 Actinomycetota bacterium
CGCTGCACCTGCGCGTCGTCGAGCGCAACCGCCGAGCGAACCTCGGCAACCTCGTGCTCACGACTCTGCGCCGCGAGCTCCACGAACCGCGCAACGATCGCCGGAAGATCGTGGCCGCGACCCGCGCCGACGATCATCGCCGCGATCGCCCGCGTCAGTTGCAACGAGCGGTTCTCGAGCAGCTCGTCGACGATCGCGGCACGCCGCTCCGCGGGCTGACCGGGGTTCGAGAGCGCCATGCGCAGCTCGTCGTTGCCTTCGACGATGCGCGCGAAGCGGAACAGCTCGTCCTCTACATCGCTCAACCGGTCTTCCGCCTGCGCGATCTCGAGCAACGCCTGCGCCCACGCCTCGATGCGGTCGGCCACGATCAGTTACTCCTCGCGACCTGATCGATGAAGCTGTCGACGAGTTGGCGATTTGTGTCGCTGTCGAGGTTGCGCTCGACAATGCGACCCGCGAGGTCGATCGAGAGCGACGCGACGTCGGTGCGCAGTTGGGCCATCGCCTGATTGGTCTGGTTGGCGATGTCGGCCTGGGCGCGTGCCCGGATGTCATTGGCCTCTTGCTCCGCGCGGGCGACGAGATCTGCCCGGACCGTCTCCGCGGCCTGACGCGCTTCCTCGATCAGTCGCCCCGCCTCATCCTTGGCCCCGGCGATCTGCGCGAGATACTGCGCCTTCTCGGCTTCGGCCTCGGCCTTCGCCTTCTCGGCGCTCTCGAGGTCGTTCCGGATGCGGTCCTCGCGTGCCTTCTCCATGTTCTTCACGGCCGGCACGCCGAACTTCCACACCGCGATGAGCAGCACCAGGAAGGACGCCGTTCCCCAGAGGATCTCGTTCTTGGCCGGCAGCAACGGCGACGGCGCCTTCTGGCAATCGTCGGCCGTGACGTCGCCACCCTTGGCGAGCTTCTCGAAGCACTGCTTGGCCGCCTCGGTCGAGAGCGGCTTCGCCGGCTCGATGGTCTCGGCCGCGTTCGCGGGCGCGGCCAACAAGCCGAGGACGAAGGTGATGCCGAGCACTGCGACGAGTGCGTGAATGCGCTTTCGCACGTTTCCCCCTACCCGGAGATGATGAACGCGAGGACGAAGCCGAACAGCGCGAGCGCCTCGGTGAACGCGATACCGAGGAACATCGTCGTGCGGACGGTGCCGGCCGACTCGGGCTGGCGCGCCATGGCGGTGATCGCGTTGCCGACGACCAAGCCGATGCCGATGCCGGGGCCGATGGCGGCGCCGCCGTAGACGATGCCTCGACCGATCGCGGTCAGACCCTTGGTGGGGTCGGCGGCGGCCTGGGCGAGGAGGAGATGGAGCAGAGCCACGTGGTTCTCCTTGTTCTTTCTCTCTTGGTGCGAGCGGTGGAGGGTCAGTGCGAGGGGTGCATCGAGCTGTCGATGTAGACAGCCGTGAGGATCGTGAAGATGAACGCCTGGAGAAATGCGACCAGGATCTCGAATCCGGTCATCGCGACGAGCAGGCCGAACGAGAACGGCATGATGACGACGGTCACCTTGGCCGCCCACAGACCTGCGCTCAGCGCGGCGAAGGTGACCAGGATCAAGTGGCCGGCGAGCATGTTGGCGAAGAGTCGGACCATCAGCGAGAACGGCCGCACGATGAACGTCGACACGAACTCGATCGGAATGACGAGGATCAAGATCGGCTTCGGCACACCCGGCGGGATGAGCGAGTTCTTCAGGTAGTGCAGCGGGCCCTGCTTCGCAACGCCGACAACGTTGTAGATCACCCAGGTGACCAGCGCGAGCACGAGCGGCATGCCGAAACGTGCGTTTGCGGGGAACTGCACGAACGGGATGATCTCGGTGATGCTGCTGAAGAAGATGAAGAAGAACAGTGCGGTGAGGTAGGGGAGGTACTGCAGCCCGTCGGTTCCCATCGTCTGCATGATGATCTGGTTGCGCACGAAGCCGACGCCGGACTCGGCCGTGTTCTGCAACAGACCCGCCGGGACGAGCGCGTCCTTACGGCGCGTGCCGAGCACGAACACGAGCATCGTCGCCAGCGCGGCGAAGACGTAGATCGCCGCAGTCTTGTTGAAACCGAGCGGTCCGGCTCCCCAGATCGTGACGTTGCTGATCGGCGGTACGTCGACCGCGAGCAGGAGGGCGTTCATTGGTCTCCGGACGTTCCGGGCCGCGCCGGCTTCAATCCCGGTGCGGCGAGCGTGAGACTCACGTACTTCATTTCCCAGACGAGCAATCCCAGATGGGTGCCGACGATGGCGAAACCGAGCGTCGGCAGATCGATCCAGGGTTGGTGGCGCAACAATACGAGTGCGACGAGGATCACGGCGAGGCGGACGATGTAGCCGCCGAGCGCGGCGGCGCCGATCGCCGTCGGGCCACTCTTCGCCGCGCGCGTCATGATCGCCGCCGCCGCGACGAAGTTCACCAGCACGATGCCGAGCGCGATCGCCGCGCTGGCGGCGCCGTCCCATCCCCGGACGAGGCCGGCGCCCGCCACGACCACGGGTGCGACCAGGAGGCCGCGACGCACGATGTCGAGTGCAACCTCGCGCTCCACGAGCGGGGCTACCGGCTCTTGCGCAGCCATGGCTTTCCCTCCTCGTCGCGCTCGATCTGGGCGGTATAGGTGTAGTAGGCGCGCACGCCGAGCCCGATCACGGCGAGCAGGCCGAGGACCACGGTGAACAGTGGGCGGGTCCCGACCCGGCCGTCGATCCAAAGGCCGAGCAGCACGAACAGCACCGTCGTCGCAACGAGCTCGAACGCATGTGACAACGCGTTCGAGAACCCGTGCCACATGTCTCGCTGGTCGCGACGCTCCCCTGCCGGAACCACGCCGAAGCCCCTTCTGGACCACCAGCCGCTGCCCCCGCCACCGTCGCCGGAGGGCGCTTGTGAATCCATTCCCAATCTATGGGGACGTCAAGAATGAGTCAAACCGGAGAGAGATTTCTCCCACACGGAGGCGGAGCCGACCCGGGAGCGCCAGCGGAGCCGACCGGAGGGAGGCACAGCACGGGAGCGGCAGCGGAGCCGACCGGATAGGAGGCGGAGCGCGAGCGACCCATAATTACGCCCGCTGGCGGCGGTGCTCGGCGAGGTCGACGACGTCCTCGCCCGGATCCCCCGTGGGGTGGCGGGCCCGTTCCTGGCGTTCCCGGCGAGACCTGATGCCCGGGTGGAACCACGCGAGCAGCAGCAGGGCGAGCGCGGCGACGAGGAAGGGCACGAGCGCGTTGCTTCCGCCGTTCGGGAAATACGTCGGCACGAGCGCAACGCCCGACAGCAACGCCGTCCACGCCCACAGGATCACGACCGTCCGGCGCGGGCCGTGGCCGAGGCGCATGAGCCGGTGGTGCAGGTGACCGGCGTCGGCCTGGTGCCACCTCTGGCGGTTGATGGTGCGCCGGAGGAACGAAAAGACCGTGTCGAGTATCGGCACTCCCAGGATCAGCACCGGGATCAGCAGCGGCCCGAAGAAAAAGAACGTGTTTCCGGAGAATGCGTGATCGGTACGCCCGCCGATGGTGATCGTCGGGACCGCGAGCAACACGCCGAGGAACAAGGCGCCTGCGTCTCCCATGATGATCTTCGACGGGTGCCAGTTGAACGGGAGGAACCCCAGGCACACGCCGACCGCGATGATCGCGACCAGCGGTCCGATGTTCGTTCCGTCGATGTAGTTCTGCTTGAACAGCCGGTCGGCGAACAAGAAGAGCGCACCGCCGCCGATCGCGACGATACCGACGGCCAGTCCGTCGAGCCCGTCGATGAGGTTGATCGCGTTCGTCATCAACACGACCCACAGCGCCGTGACCAGCGGCGCGAACTGCGAGCCGAGTACGACGGTGTCGGTGTGGAAGAGATTGAACGGCATCCGGAAATACAACATCACGACGCCGTAGAAGCCGAGCAGGCTCGCGGCAACCACCTGACCCGCGACCTTGGCGGGCGGCGACACGTCGATGAGGTCGTCCAGCCCACCAACGACGAACATCACGCCCGCACCGAGGATGAGCCCGAACGGCTCGGAGCTCGACTGGAACATCTCGTGGAACTGCGGCATGTGCGAGGCGACGGCCATCGCCGCAAGGAAGCCGACGAACATCGCGGTCCCACCGAGTGTCGGCGTGGGGCGCGTGTGGACGTGTCGCGCATCCGACGACGGCGTAACCACCGCGCCGAATCGGATCGCGAGGATCCGGGCAAAAGGCGTCAGGAGCAACGTCGTGCCGAGCGCGACGGCGAGGACGACCGCGTAACCCTTCACCCTGCTACTCGCCCACTCGCAAAATCACGCGCCTTCGGGGTACGGAGTGAACTTGGAGCACAGACGGTTGGCCTGCTCGCGCACATCGGCGGCGGCAGCGTCGTCGTCGACAGCGCGCAGCACATGGCCGATCAGCGCGGCGATCTCGCGCATCTGGTCGGGCCCCATTCCGGCCGTCGTGCACGCGGCCGAGCCGAGCCGCAACCCGCTCGTGACGAAGGGCTTCTCGGGATCGTTCGGGATGGCGTTCTTGTTCGTCGTGATCCCGGCCCGGTCGAGCGATTCCTGCGCGACCTTGCCGGTGACCGCGAAGCTCCGCAGGTCGACGAGCATCAGGTGGTTGTCGGTGCCGCCCGACACGATGCGGAATCCCTCGCTGCCCAGCGCGTCGGACAGGGCGCGGGCATTGCGCACGATCTGATCGG
>JAUZEM010000108.1 GCA_030839005.1 Actinomycetota bacterium
CGCGGAGCCGCTCGAGACGTTCGAGCGCACCCGCGGGATCGTCGCGTAGCAGCGGTCGCGTCGACGCGTCGGCAACACGCGACAGCAAGGTCGCGGCGGGCGCCCGCAACCAGACCACCACGCCGGCGGCGCGCCATGCGCGCCGGTTGTCGGCGTCGAGCACGGTCCCGCCCCCGCACGCGATCACGAGCGGTTCGGGCGATGCGCTCACGTCCGCGACGACGTCCTGCTCGAGCCGTCGGAACCGGAACTCACCGCCGTCGGCGAAGATCGCGTCGACCGTCATGTGAGCAGTCGCCACCACGAGGTCGTCGGTGTCGACGAACGTTCGGCCGAGACGTCGCGCGCACTCGGCACCGACGGTCGTCTTGCCGGCGCCCATCAACCCGATCAGGACCAGGTGCTTGTCGATCGTTACCGGTTCCGGCATCGCAGCACCGGTCATCGAAGCCCAGTCATCGAAGAGACGCGCGGTACGCGTCGTGGTTACGGACGAACTCGGCGAGCGAGTCGCCGCCGAATTTGCGTAGCGACTCGGACGCGAGCACGAGGGAGACCATCGTCTCGGCCACCACACCGGCCGCCGGAACCGCGGTGACGTCCGTACGCTCCTTGAACGACACCGTTTCTGCTTTCGTCTCGACGTCGACCGTCTTCAGCACGGGACGGTTCAGCGTCGCGAGCGGCTTCATCGCGACACGCGCGACGAGGAGATCGCCGGTGGTCATCCCGCCTTCGATACCGCCTGCACGAGCGGATTCCCGCCGGTACTCGCGCGCGCCTGCATCCCAGCTGATCGCGTCGTGCGCCGCGCTCCCGCGCACCCCGGCGACCGTGAATCCCTCACCGATCTCGACCGCCTTCATGGCCTGGATGCTCATCAACGCCTGCGCGAGCATCCCGTCGATGCGGCGATCCCAGTGCACGTGCGAGCCGAGACCGGGCGGAACGCCGTAGCCGAGTACCTCGACCACTCCGCCGAGCGAGTCACCGACCTTTGCGGCCTCTTTGATCTCGCGGATCATGTCCGCCTCGGAATCGGGGTCGAAGCACCGCACCTCCGAGCCGTCGACCTGAGCGAGATCGTCCGGTGTCGGACGATGCGCGATCGACGCCGCTGCCCCGCCGAGCTGGACGACGTGGCTCAGCACCGAGACGCGGATCTGCGCGAGGAGGACCTTGGCGATCGTTCCGGCCGCGACCCGCGCCGCGGTCTCGCGCGCCGACGCGCGTTCGAGGACGTCGCGGGCGTCATTGAAACCGTACTTCTGCATCCCGGCCAGGTCGGCGTGGCCGGGACGGGGCTGCGTCAGCGGTGACGCGGTGCGACCGGGCTCCGACGACATCTCCTCCGCCCACTTGCCGGTCGCCCATTCGCTGTTGCGGATCAGGATGGCGAGCGGGCTGCCGAGCGTGCGGCCGTGGCGCACACCCCCCAAGAACTCGACATCGTCGGTCTCGAAGCGCATGCGCGGGCCGCGGCCGTAGCCCAGCCGGCGTCGCGCCAGCTCGTCGGCCACGTCGCCGATGAGGATGGGCAAACCGGCGGGCAGGCCCTCGACGGTGACCACCAACGCCGGTCCGTGGGACTCGCCCGCCGTCAGGAACCGCAACACGGTGCCTCCAGGGGCGACGCCGCCGTCGCGGCACCGCCGTCACGTCGGTCGGGACGTGTGATTGTACGGCAGCGCCCGGGTGGGACTAACCGCTGCGCGCAGGGGTCGGGGCCGGTGCGCCGACACCGGGAGTCGTCGTGGCCCCCGTACCCGTCGTACCGCCGGCCGTCGCAGCGACCACGGACGGCTGAGTGAAGACGCGTCCGGAGATCGCCATCTGCATCTTGCCGGACGTGAACACGTTCCCGGCCGTGGGGTTCGAGGGCGACCCGGGCCCGCTCGGCGCGGCCGAAGTAAGGGTCAGCGTGTCGAGCACGAACAGGCGCTTCAGGTCGGAGAGCCCGCTCACGTAACGCGCCAGCTGGTCTTCACTGCCCTGGACACTGATCCCGACGGTGATCGTCGCGACATTGCTCCCGGACGTCGGGGGCGCGGGCGTGATCGATTGCCAGTCCGCACCCGAAGAGACACGAAGCTCGTCGATGCTCCGGAGGAACGATGCCTCCGCGGCGTCGAGGGGGACCGCCGCGAGCAGCGCGGCGGTCGACACGTCTTGACCCTTCGCCTTCTTGGACGCGGCAGCGTTGAGCTCCTGGCGCAGGCTTGCCGCGGTCGCGTCGGCCTGGTGCGCGGCCGTCTTCGCCGTCGACGCCTTGTTCTCCATCGGCGAGTACACGGCCTTGTACCACAACAGACCGACGAGCAACACGACGATCGCGCCGATGAGCAGGTTCTTCGTCTTTACTTGCACTTCGCCCCCTTGAAGAAGGTCTCGAGACGATGCCCGCGCGCACTCGATCCGAGCGACGCCGTGACGGTGAATTGCACTGCGCCGGCGCCGGTCGGCGCGGTGGCGGTCGACACCCACAACACGGTGAGGTCGGTATCGGTCCTAAGCGAGTCCAGCAGCGCGGACACGGAAGGCAGGCCGGGCGCGACCCCGCCCATCGAGACGGTTCCACCGGGCGTGAGAACGCTGGCGCACAGGTCGTTGGAATTCGCGATCGGTGTCGTCGTCGCGCCCGCGGCGCCGCTCCCGGTCGCGCCGGTCGCCGTCGGCGAGGACGCCGCCGTGGTCAGCGGAGCGGTCGCGGCCGTAGGAATCGTGTGCGTACCCGTGAACGACGTCAGCGAGACGCCCGGGGGCAGCTTCAGGCCGATGTTCGCAACGATCGCCGCCCATGCCACGTCCTGGCCGAGCACGGTCTTGACCTCGGCCTTGAGCGTCGCGGCCGATGTCGCGCCCGCGCCCGCCTGGACCGGACCCTGTTCCTGGAACAGGAGGTCCGATCGCAGCTTCTTCACCGCAGACTGCGCGGCGACATTCTTGGCTTGCGCGCTCGACTGGTCGTGGTGTGCGAGATACGTGCCGCCGGCCAGTGCCACTACCGCGACCAATGCCGCGGCGGCGGCGCGCTTGTCGATGCGGCCGCGCATACCGGTCGCCGAGATGCGACGGCGCGGCAGCAGATCGATGACGACCCCGAGGTTCGCACCACCGAGCGCGAGCCCGACGGGAGCCGGGAGATAGGGCTCGAGACGCGGCAGCTCGTCGGTTGCGAAACCGATGTCGCCGATGCGCAACAGATCATGCATGTACGCCGGCTCTACCGGCACGCCGACGAGCGCGGAGAGCCGCTCGGGCAGTCCGGGAAGCTGCGCCGAGCCGCCCGTGACGACCACCCGCCGCAGTTGCGCCGATCCGGGCTGGTTCCGGTAGTAGTCGATCGAGCTGCGAACCTCGTCGAGCAGCACCGACAGCGGGCGATCCAGCGACGTGCGAGCCCGCGCGATCATCTCGTCCGACCCCGGATTGGCGAGCGCGCGCTTCAAGGCCTCCGCCGCCTCCGTAGGGATGCCCAGGTCGGTCGCGATCGCGTCGGTGAGCTCGCGACCGCCACTCCCGAGCACGCGCACGAACTGCGGGACGCCGTCCTCGTGCACCGCGATCGCGGTGACGCCGCCGCCGAACGACACGATGCCCTCGGCGCCGACGCCTTCATCGACCGCGACGGAACCGCCGCCCGCATGCGCCAGCACCGCGGCGGGATGCGCCAGCGCACGAGTCAGGGCGAGGGGGATGAGGTCGACCGCACCGACCTCCAGCCCGCCGGCCTCGACCGCGGACACGAGCCGAGCCACCGTCGCTTCGTATGCCGCGACGAGGAGCACCTGCATCGTGGGCTCCGCACCGGAATCGGGTGCGGGAGTCGAGGTACTCAGGATCGCGAAGTCGAGCACCGCGTCCTCGATCGGGATCGGAATGAGGTCAGCGGCCTGGAACTGCAACGCGCTCATCAGCTCGTCGCGGGTCATGACCGGCATCTCGACCTGGCGCACGACGACGCGCGGGCTCGCGATGCCCACGCGTACGGGCACCTTCTTCAGGCCGACCTCGGCCCGCAGGCGAGCGACCGCCTCGGTAACCGCGGCTTCGTCGGCGACCTCCCCCTCTCGCATTGCCTCGCGAGGCAGCGCGACCTGCGCGAACATGTCGAGGCGCGGCGGTGAGCCGGCGGTGACCTCGGCGATCGTCACCGCGTTGGTGCCGATGTCAAGGCCGATCAGGCGGCGGGCCATGCGTCCCCTCCTCCAAAGGTTTGCGCCTCGAGGTACTCGTCGAGGTCGCGAGCGCGGATACGGAAGTGCTTGCCGACCCGGATTGCGGGCAGCGAGCCGGCTCGGATGAGGCGGTAGACGGTCATGGTCGACACGCGCATCGCATCTGCGATCTCGCGAACTGTGAGCAGTTCGTGCTGTCGGTCGCTCACGTTCGTCACCCCCTGTCCGGCTTTTGCCACTTCACCGAACAACGATCGACAACAACCCCATCGGGCTGTAACGGAAATGCAACGATGGTCGCTTTGGGTGAGAGGAACCGATTTGGGCGAGGTGCCGGCCGGTCGGGTGCAGTACCGGCCCAGTTGCCTATCGGCCGAGGTGCCGGTACCAGTCGACGATCGGCTCGCCGAACAGCACGAAGGTCGTCGTCCCGGCCGCGAGGAACGGCCCGAAGGGGATCTGCTGCTTTCGCCCTCTCACCCGCACCGCGATCAGCGCCACGCCGACGACCGCACCGTAGAGAAAGCCCGCGAACAGGCCCCCGGCGACCTCGCCCCAGCCCAACCATCCCAGGCCGAGGCCGAGGAGGAACGAGAGACGCACGTCGCCGAAGCCCATGCCCTTGGGCGACACGATGTGAATGACGAAGAAGACCGCGAACGCGATTGCGCCCGCGATCGCGGCTCGGACGAACGCGCCCCAGTCGTGCTCGCCGGCGGACGCGGCGGCCAACAGGACCATCATCGCGCCGTCAGCGGGGTACAGGATGCGATTCGGCAGGATGTAGTGCTCGAGGTCGATCGCGGACAGCGCGACGAGCGCGCCCGTGAGCACGAGGTATGCGGGGAGCGCCCATGAATGCGCGAATCGCGCACCGACCGCGGCGAAGAGCACGGCCGTGAGGAGCTCCACGAACGGGTAGCGCGCGGAGATCGCCGTTCCGCAGCTCCGGCAGCGGCCACGCAGCAGCAGCCACGAGATGACCGGAACGTTGTCGCGGTTGGCGATCTTCGCGTCGCACGCCGGGCAGTGCGACGGCGGCTTGACAATCGATTCCTTGCGCGGCACCCGCCAGATCACGACGTTCAAGAACGAACCGATGATGAGCCCGTACACGCCGCTGATCGCGGCGACCAGTGCAGTCACGACGAGGCCGGCCCGGTCACGACGGGAGAGGCTAGGCGCGGCGCGATGCCGGCACGCGTCTCACGCGACGGCGAGGTGTCCGGACGAGGACCTTTGCGCGCGGAGGCGAGGTCGTCGACCATCGGCCCGCACACGTACGCGAGGCCGAAGGCGAGCATCGTGAAGAAGACCGGCTGCGGGAAGGTGTGCGGCAGGCAGAACGCGCACAGCAACGAGGCGGTCAGCGCGCGCATCGCGATCGGTCGTCCGTTGCGAGCGCACCATATGACTGCGATGACGGTCGCCGGCACGAGGTAGTAGCCGAACAGCACCGGCTCGAACAACAGACGGACGAGCATGACGGTACCGACCGCCGCAAGCAACGAGTCGGCACTCGGACGATGGCGGACGCGACAGGCGATGATGACGGTGGCCCCACCCCACAGGAGACGCAACAACGTCGCGTTGGCCAGCTGTTGGTGGCCGAATGCGACCGATAGCCACATCTGCGGCTGACCGTAGAGAAGGCTGGCGCGGGTGCCGGCCAAGCTCGCCCAGGTCGCCGGGGCGGCGAGGAGGAA
>JAUZEM010000127.1 GCA_030839005.1 Actinomycetota bacterium
CTCTCGCAAGAACAGTGTCTGGGGCTCCTGCGGCAGGGAACCATCGGCCGGATCGCGTTTGTCGTCGACGGCGACCCGATCATCCTTCCTGTGAACTATCGACTCGTCGAACCCACCTCGGGGCCGCTACTCGCAGTGCGAACCCGGCCGGGCAATGTCATCGAACAGGGGGCAACCAACGTCGCATTCGAGATCGACTCGATTGACCTCGTCCACCACCAAGGCTGGTCGGTGCTCGTACGGGGCGAACTTCTCCACGCGGATCCCACGTCGGCCACTTTCCGAGAGCGGCACGACCCCCAATCCTGGTTCAACGACCCTGAAGCGTGGCTTCTCGTCGATCCGTGGGCCATCACCGGCCGGGAGCTCCACGGCGCCGAGCCCATCTGGCACGTCCACCCGGGCGAGTACATGTAGCCCGGGCGAGTGGTGCGAGTCGTGCAATTCTCGATAGTGAAGCATGAGCGCGGATACTTCCGACTGGGGGTCGAGGATGGCGCTGCAGGAGGTGAAGGTCCGGGCGCTTGCCCCCGCCCGGCTTGGTTCGCTGCTCGGTCCCGAGCGCGCCCAGCGGTTCGAGACGAGCGCCGCGACAGCACGCGCGCTGCTGGAGGGTCGTGCGGTCGTGAATGTGAACTCGACGGCGACCGGCGGCGGCGTCGCGGAGCTCTTGCAGACCTTGCATGCGTATGCGCGCGGCGCGGGTGTGGATGCCCGATGGGTGGTGATCGAGGGCAACCCGCGCTTTTTCGAGATCACGAAGCGGATCCACAACCATCTCTACGGCACGCCCGGCGACGGAGGCCCGTTGGGGGCGGCTGAACGTCGCGACTACGAGGAGACGCTCCGTCGGAACGTCACAGGTTTGCTCGACCTCGTGGGCGCTGACGACATCGTCGTGTTGCACGACCCACAGACGGCAGCACTGGCCGCCGCGATTCGGCGAGCCGGCGCGCACGTGGTGTGGCGATGCCACGTGGGGATCGACTCGCCGAACGAGCATTCTGAACGCGGGTGGGAGTTCCTGCGGCCCTATGTCGATGACGTGGACGGATACGTGTTCTCGTGTGAGCGGTTCGCGCCCGCGTGGGTGCCACGAGAGCACCTTGCCGTGATCGCTCCGTCGATCGATCCGTTCTCGGCAAAGAACGAATCGATCGCCCCCGCAACCGTCGCGCCCTTGTTGCAATACGTGGGGATGCTCGAGGGCGGTGGTCACGAGCCGGTCGGGACCTTCACGAGGCGCGACGGATCGCGGGGCCATGTCACGCGACGCGTCGATCTCGTCGGTACCGGGCCGCCGCCACCGCCCGACGCACCGGTCGTGTTGCAAGCGTCTCGCTGGGACGCGCTGAAGGACATGCCCGGCGTACTCATTGGTTTCGCCGACCAGGTCGTCGGCCGTACCGACGCCCACCTCGTGCTTGCCGGCCCCCAGACCAGCGGCGTCACCGACGATCCGGAGGCCAACAAGGTGCTCGATGAATGCGTGGCGCTCTGGCGCAAGCTCCCGAAACCTGCGCAGCGTCGCATCCACCTGGCGTGCGTGCCGATGGCGGATCCTGATGAGGCAGCCGCGATCGTCAATGTCCTCCAACGGCACGCGACCGTCGTCGTGCAAAAGAGCCTCGCCGAAGGTTTCGGGCTCACCGTTGTCGAAGCAATGTGGAAGTCGCGGCCGGTAATCGGCACCGCAGTCGGCGGTATCGTCGACCAGATCGTGACCGGCGAGACCGGCTTCCTGCTCGACGACGCGCACGACCTCGAGCGATACGCGCATTCCGTTTGCTCGCTCCTTGGCAATCCGATGGAGTGCGACCGGATGGGGACCAACGGTCGGCAACGTGCCGAGCAAAAGTTCCTCGGCGATCGGCATCTCGAGGAATGGGCGCACCTGTTCGCCCGGCTTCGGCCACGCTGAACGGTGCGCCATTAGCGTGACCGCGTGAGCGCGGTGATGCACGCGGACGTCGTGATCGTCGGCGGCGGACTGCTCGGACTCTCTACCGCGCGAGCGTTGCGCGGCCGGCGCGATGTGCTGGTGCTCGAGCGAGACACGGTCGGAAACGCGCGCAGTGGGTCGCACGGTCGCACCCGTATCTTTCGGCTGGGGTATGCCGATCCGCGCTACGTCGCAATGGCACAGCGCGCCGCGGAGCGGTGGCGCGCGCTCGAGGCCGACGCCGGGGTGCAGCTGTTGGACCCGACCCCGCAGCTCACGTTCGGGCCCGGCGCCGACGCCGTGTTCGCCGCCCTCGCGGCGGCCGGTGCGCCGGCGGAGCGCATCACCGCCGCGGCGATCAAGAAGCGGTTTCCCGCCTTCGCCGGTCGGGGCGACGCGGTGCTGGAAACGGCCTCGGCCGTGATCGCGGCCGATCGCACCTTGGCGACATTGCGTACCCACGCCGGTGCGGAACTACGCGAGCGCGTGCGGGTGCAGCGTCTCGACGCACACCATGTCGAGACCACGAGTGAGATCATCGAGGCGCGAGCGGTGGTGGTTTGCGCGGGGCCGTGGACGCGTTCCTTGGTCCCGCGCATCGCGACGACGACAACTCTCGAACACGTGGGCTACGTGCGGGCACGCGCAGGGTTACCGATCTTCATCGACTTCGCCGAGCCCGCGGTGTACGGCCTTCCGACGCCCGGCTCGGACCTCTACAAGCTCGCGGTACACCACGGTGGTCCGGCGATCGATCCCGATCGTGAGTTCGTCCCCGATCCGGACGCGCGTGCGGCATTGCATCACGCGATCGAGCGGTGGTTACCCGGTGCCGAGCTGGTGGAGGTCGACATCTGCCCGTACGACAACACGGCCGACGAGGAATTCATCGTGGAACGGATCGACGGGATCGTCGTGGGCGCGGGCACTTCCGGACACGCCTTCAAGTTCGGCCCGCTCCTCGGTGAGCAACTGGCCCAACTCGTGCTGGATGACCGCTGACTCACCGGGCGGATCAGGACTCGAGCGCGAAGAGCTGCCAGGATTCCGGCACGCCCTTGAGGTCGTGCTCCCCCCGGTCGACGAACTTCAGGCCGGAGCCGACGACGAGATCCCGCACAGTTCGCGATACCAACACCTCGCCCGAAGCTGCGAGCGCGGCCACGCGCGCCGCAATGTGCACTGTGAGTCCTGCCAGGTCGTGGCCCCGCCGTTCGCATTCGCCGGTGTGCGCGCCGGCGCGGACGGCGATGCCCTTCGCCGCCGACGACGTGACGACCGCGTGCGCGCAGCGGACGGCCTGGGTCGGGCTGTCGAACGCGCCGAGAAATCCGTCGCCGGTTGTGTTGATCTCCCGTCCGCCGTAGCGCTGGAGCTCCGACCGAACAATGGCATCGTGCCCGTCGAGGTACGCACGCCACGCCCGGTCTCCGAGCGCGGCTGCCCGCCCGGTCGAGTCGACGATGTCGGTGAAGAGCACGGTCGCCAGCGTCCGCTCGCCTCCGCCCGAGCGCCGACCGGTCAGGAATTCCTCGATCTCGTCGATGACCTCGTCGGCGCCCCCGGTCCACGGGGCGTGATCGGCGCCCGGGAGCTCGACGTATCGCGCACCGGAAATGTGCTCGCCCAGGTAGCGCCCGAGTCCGACTGGGATGAAGAGGTTGTCGGTCCTGTGGATGACCAGGGTGGGGACGTTGATCTCCGGCAGGCGATGGCGTACATCCGCTCGCGCCGTCATTCCGATGATCGCTCGGGCGCTCGCCGGGCTCGCGCCCCGCGCCGAGGCGCGCACCCACCACGCTCGAAACTGCGCGTCGTTGCGCATGCTCGGAGCAATCAGCGCGAGGTCGTCGTCGTCTCCCAGCGTCCAGCTCTCGTCGGGGTCCGGGTTCTGCTCGAGGAACCTCTCGATGACCTCGCGCGGATAGCCGTCCGGGTAATCCTCATCCGCCATCACACGCGCACAACCGTTCACGACCACCAGCGCGACCACGCGTTCCGGCCTCGTCGACGCGAACTCGATCGCGGAGATGCCGCCCGAGTCCGCGACGATCACGGCGCGATCAAGCTTGCAGGCGTCGAGCACAGCCTCGATGTCCCGTGCCGCGGTCGCGGGAGTCGACGGATCAGCGGTGTCGATCGGATCCGATAACCCGACACCTCGTATATCGAAGCGGATCAGACGCGAGAAGGATGCCAGTCGCCGGAAGTAGTGCGCCGAGTGCGGCTCCTCGTCGAGTGAGTCGATCGACAGCGTGAAGGTCGAGACGTACAGCAGATCGAGCCCGCCAGTGCCGAGGACCGAATACGCGAGGTGGGCACCGCCGCTTTTCGCGTACCCGTGCAATGTGTCCACGACTCCATTCTGCCTCCCGCCGAGCCGGTGACCTCTGCCGCTCGTCGCAGGTCTCCCGCCGGCCCGTTCACCGACGACGGCGCGTAGGAAACTCGTGAATTCACCGGTATCGTGCACGCGATGTTTCGGGTCACCTTCTTGGTCGAGGACCCGGCCGAGCGTCAACGCTTGGCCACTGAGTTGCGGGCGCTGTCGATGGGCGGCGACGCCCGGATCGTCTCGGCGTTCGCCGACGCCAAGACGCTCGAGGTATTCCTCGACATCGCCGAGTCTGCGGTCCCGCGTACGGTCATCGACCGGCTCGCGCAGTGGCTCGGCGTTACCGAATTCGAAGTCACGGGCGCGCAGGCGGTCCCCACCGAAACCGTTGCAAGCCCGCCGACCATCCCGCGCGGCCGCTTGCGCACGGCTGCGATCACCCAGGTGCGAGTACACCCTGACGGCTGCACCTTGTCGGTCCAGGCTCGGCACCGACCCTACGAAACCGTCGAGCGTGTCGAAGTCGAACAGACCGACGATGCGGTCGCGCTCACGGTCTTCGTTGGTTCCGCGGATGATGACGCTCGCAGTCGGTACGTATCGTTGGCGGTCGCGTTCACGTGGGTGGACACCTTCCTCGACCGTCCCGTGGGAGACCGCCGGATCATCCGCCACGACCCCGAGTGACCCCTGCGGGAGGCGCACGCGGGAGTATCCGCGCCCGGCGCATACGCGCGTGCCACTCTCTCGGGTGAAGC
>JAUZEM010000139.1 GCA_030839005.1 Actinomycetota bacterium
TCGGCGATCGCGAGGACCTTGGCGTTGATGACGGCAGGGTTGGTGTGAACCTACGCTCCCGGGGCCTACGGCCGGAACGACGGGGGTATCGATGACCGAGCACATGCATCCGGGTTCGTCGCGGAAACGACGCGTCTCGCACGATCCGAGCGTCGACCCGATCACGGGCGCGATCGCGGCGCCGGCCGCGAACCGAGAGCCGCGTTTCGTGCTTCCCGCGCGCGATGAGTTTGCGCGGTCGAAGCTGGAGGGCTTCGTGGCGCGCGCCGGACGGAGACCGAACGTGCTCGTCATCCTCATGGACGATGTCGGCTGGGGTGATTTCGGTTGTTACGGCGGAGGTGTCGCGCTGGGTGCGCCCACGCCGAACGTCGATCGGCTCGCGCGCGAAGGTCTGCTCCTGACATCGTGTTACAGCGAACCGTCGTGCACGCCGACGCGGGCGTCGATCATGACGGGACGGCTCCCGATGCGTCACGGTCTGCTCGTCCCGCCGATGTACGGCATGCCCGGCGGGCTGCAAGGCGAAGTCACGCTGCCGCAGTTGCTCTCCGACGCGGGCTACGTCACGCAGGCGGTCGGCAAGTGGCACTTGGGCGAGAACCGCGAAAGCCAACCGCAGCATGTCGGCTTCGACGACTTCTACGGCTTCTTGTCGGTGTCGGACATGTATACGGAGTGGCGCGACCCGTACTTCTTCCCGGAGGTCGTGTACAGCGATGCGCGCACCGACTGGGTGAAGAACATCCCCTTCAACAAGTGCTTCGTGCACGCCGCTCGCGACCGCGACCTCGAAGAGGTCGAGGAAGTCACGATCCCCGTGCTGTCGCTGCTCGACGACAAGTGGTGCAGCTATTCGGAGGACTTCATCGAGCGCATGGCCGACTCCGAACGACCCTGGTTCCTGTACCACTGCACCCGCGGCGCGCACTTCGACAACTACCCGCATCCCGACTTCCTGGGTCGCTCGCCGGCCAAGCACCCGTACAAGGACGCCTTGGTCGAGCTCGACGAAATCTGTGGTCGCCTGGTCGAGGCACTCGAGCGCACCGGGCAGCTCGACTCCACGATGGTGGTCATCTCGTCCGACAACGGTCCGGAGATGGAGACGTGGCCCGACTCCGCGTTCACGCCGTTTCGCTGCGCGAAGGGGTCCACCTGGGAAGGCGGCGTGCGCGTGCCGGCGATCGTGTCGTGGCCGGGGATGATCGACCCCGGGCGCGCGACTGACGGCATCGTGCACCTGCTCGACCTGTTCGCCACGTGCGCGACCTTGGCCGGAGCTGCCGACCGGTTGCCGGCCGACCGGTACCTCGACGCCGTCGACCAGACGTCGTTCTTCCTGGCGCCGGCGGACGACGGCGAGGTCGTCTCGAACCGGAAATTCCAGCACTACTGGCTGACGGCGAACTACTCGGCACTTCGCGTCGGCGAGTACAAGTACATGCTGACGTCGATCACCGACGACGACACCGACGTGCTCAACCCCGGCGGATTCACCGGGTCCGTGCAGCACTATGCCTACGGACGGCTTTACAACCTCTACCTCGATCCGAAGGAGTCGCGGTCCTACATGATCCGCAAGCTCGTCTACATCGACGCGATACTCGCCGAGATGGCCCGTCACCGACGCACGTTCCGCGACTGGCCGAACAAACCAACTCTTCACGCGCAGTAGGCGACCCGCGTCAGGGTGGCGAACGAGCAGTAGTAGAAGTCGCGGCCGAAGCCCGGCGCTGGGAAGAGAACTGATTGGACGGCGCTGCCGGCGTCGAGACGCAGACGCTCGTCGCCGGTCTCGATGTCGAGCACGACGATCGAATCGGCCATTCGCGTCGCGTCGTGATCGTTCGTCACGAGCTCTCCGGTGTCGGCAAACAGCAACGGATGGCAGGCATGGTTCTGCTCGCGCCGCCACCGCGGCGTGGTCCGGCCGTCGCCGGCAACATCGAACGCCGCCAGCACGCCGTTGCCGCTGTCGTAGCCCACGACGATCCGGCGGGCCTCGTCGACGACCGGCGGGTTCGCAACCAAACCGTCGGGCCGCCCGCATATCTCCGTCACGCTCACGGCGGCCGTCACGAGATCGACCCGGACGAGATGCAACGGTGCGGTCGAGATACCTCGCCCGCGCAACGTCCCGACGTAGCGCTCGCTGCCCTCGCCGTTGTCGAGGAACCACGCCGCGCCGAGCGCGAGTACTGCATCCCACCCGTACGTTTGACCGGGGATCGTTCGGTAGCGGCCGGCGAACCCTTCGTCGAGCCTGAGGCGTGCGCCGTCCCACCGGACGCGAAACAACGTCGACGTCCCGACCACGTACACGATGTCATCCTCGGCTGACAGCCGCGCGATCGACGGTTCCGGCAGCGCGCACCGAGCAACGATCTCGAGCGTTTCCGGATCGAGCGCGAGCATCTCCGCCGGCTGCGGTGTGTAACTCGCGAGATCGTCGCCCGGGAGCATGCCGCCGAAATCCTTCGTCACGAGATGACCGTCGGGCACGACCACGAAGCTGTTGTACGGAAGCCGGCGCGGCAGATCACGTGATGCGAGGACGGTCAGATCGGGCGCAAGCCGGTGCGCGTGGTTCCCGAACACGACGTACAACGAGCCGTTCGCGTGCGCGGCGACGCCACCAGGCCAGATCGGGCCGCCGGCAAGATCCTGAGAACGCTCGAGCGGCTCGAGCGTGATCGGGTCAACCCGTTCGACCCACGCGATCGCGTCGGGACCCAGGGTGTGGCGCAGGAGAAAAACCTCACCCGGATCGCGCAGAACGACCATGGTCGCGGCGATCGCATCACGCGATCGCACCTCGACGTGCTCGGCATCGAGCGCGGGCCCGTCACCGGTGAGCGGACGTTGCCGTCGGCGCGGCCCGCCATCCTCGCCCGGCCAGCGCGACGGCCAATATCCGGCATCGTGCAATTTGGTCACACCACGACACCTAGTCGGCGAAGACGTCGCGGCTGAGCTGGATGAAGAACGTGTGGTCGTGGCCCTTGTTCTGATCCTCAGAGTTGTACTTCGACCTGGAAGATCCGTCGGGCACGACCTCCTCGGAGTAGATCGCGCCGACGGGACACACGTCGGGCTGGTAGCACGCCGTGCACGATGTGCACTCTTCGGTGTTCACGTACAAGATGCTGTCGCCGAAGATGACAATCGATTCCGGACTTGGCGTATGACTGTTTTCGATCTCGCCGTTGCCCGCAGCGACCTCGGAGAACAGCACATTGTTCTTTGGATCGAACTCGTAGATGCATTGCACCGGGCAGACATCGACGCACGCACGATCCTTCACGTCGATGCAGGCTTCGGTGATGATGGCGATACCGGACACGAGTCAGGTCACAGCTTGGCTTTGGCCACGCAGATCGCGAGGTGCGCGTCCAGAACCGCTTGGCGCGTCGCATCCGAAACGCCGGAGTCGGCTTCGACGGCCGCCTTGGCGCTGTCGCCGGCTTGTTCGAACTCGATGACCGCCGTTCGCTCGTCATCGGAGTGCGTCGCCTTTTCGGCCTTCGTCGCGAACTCGCCCATGACCGCGATCAACACGGGAGATGCACCCTGATCGGCCCGGACGGAAGCCAGGGCAATATCGGTCTTCGCGCCGGCGGCGCGCAGTCGCTCTGCGGTGGTCGTCACGAGGTCGAGCGTACGTCCCGGTCTCAGCGCGCGCCAGCAGTTGTGGCGGCGCTACCGCGTGGCACGACGCGGTTTGTGGGCCAGGTGGTCGACGAGGTCCTGGACCTCGGTGACGGGGACGGGTCGTGACCAGAGGAAGCCTTGGGCGTAGCGGCAGCCGAGCTGGCGGAGCGCCGCTGCTTGCGCGGCGGTCTCGACGCCTTCCGCGACGACGGCATGGCCGAGCGCGGCCGCGATCGCGAGGACGCCTTGAACGATTGACGTATCGCGTGCGCTGG
>JAUZEM010000286.1 GCA_030839005.1 Actinomycetota bacterium
CGGCGTACTCCGCGGCGAGCAAGGCCGTGTTCGAGGTGTTCGAGCACACGACACCGCTCGTCGAGGGCAGCAACCCCGCCATGGGACCCGAGCTCGATGCCCAGGTCGGCGAGGCGGCGGTCGGTGACCGAGCTCTCCGACAGGTTGTTGGTGATCGTGTCGTAGCCGAGCTGTTCGGGAGACTCGACTTCGATGGGCATTCGTCGATAGCGCACGTCCCGAAGCCTTGCATTTCGGTCTCGCCTTCCGTTGCGCGAGATGCGAACATATGTTCGTGACCGGCGACGCGACGATCCTCCACGCCGACCTCGACGCGTTCTATGCGTCCGTCGAGCAGCGAGACGATCCGCGCCTACGCGGTCGACCCGTGATCGTCGGCTCCGGGGTCGTGCTCGCGGCGAGCTACGAAGCCAAGGCCTTCGGGATCCGCACCGCGATGGGTGGCCGGCAGGCCCGCGGCCTGTGCCCGTGGGCGATCATCGTCGAGCCCCGCATGTCGGCGTACTCCGCGGCGAGCAAGGCCGTGTTCGAGGTGTTCGAGCACACGACACCGCTCGTCGAGGGGCTGTCCATCGACGAGGCGTTCCTCGAGGTCGGCGGGTTGAGGAGGGTGTCGGGCACCTCGGTCGAGATCGCGACGCGGCTCCGGCGTGACGTCCTCGACCGGGTTGGTCTGCCGATCACGGTCGGAGTGGCGAGAACCAAGTTCCTCGCCAAAGTGGCGAGCGGCGTCGCCAAGCCCGACGGTCTGCTCGTCGTGCCACCCGACGGCGAATTGGAGTTCCTCCATCCGCTTCCGGTCCAACGGCTCTGGGGCGTCGGATCCGTGACCGCTCAAAAACTCCGCGAACGAGGGATTCGGACAGTCGGCGACGTGGCCCGGCTGGACGAGATCGTGCTGGTTTCCATGCTCGGTCGAGCGTCAGGTCGCCATTTGCACGCGCTGGCCCACAACCGTGATCCGCGGCCCGTTCAGGTCGGCCGCCGCCGCGGGTCGATCGGGTCGCAGCACGCAATCGGTCGCGCGCGCCAATCGAGATCGCCCGAAGCCGTCGACGCGGTCGTCGTCGCACTCGTCGACCGGATCACGCGCCGGCTGCGGTCGGCCGCGCGGGTCGGGCGTACCGTCGTGCTCCGGTTGCGCTTCGACGACTACTCGCGCGCGACGCGTTCTCACACGCTTGCTCGTGCGACCGCGCACACGGAGACGATTCTCGCCATCGCGCGGGAGCTCGTGGCGACGGCCATGCCGACGATCGCGCGCGAAGGCCTCACGCTCGTCGGAGTCGCGGTCGCGAACCTCGACGACGACGGCGTCGTTCAGCTCGCGTTGCCCTTCGACCGGCACAGCGACAACGCGCTCGACACCGCGCTGGACGACGTCCGTGACCGGTTCGGATCCACCGCCGTCACTCGCGCGGTGCTGCTCGGCCGGCGGACCGGTCAACCGGTGCCGATGCTTCCCGATTGATGCGCGAGCCGATCGATGCGCGAACGACAGCGTCAGGCGCGGTCGCTGCGCGTCGATTCCGTAAGCGCGTCGGTCGACAGCGTCCCTTCGATGATCTCTCGGGCCGTGTCGCGCAGTAGGCGGTTGTTCGTCCGGGCGTAGCCTCGCAGGACCTCGAAGGCGGTGTCGATAGCGACGTGGTTGCGTTCGGCGACAATGCCTTTGGCCTGTTCGATCAAGATGCGCGATTCGAGTGCGCCTTCGAGCTGGGAAGTGACGACGAGCGCGTCGTTCAGCGCGCGTTCTTGGAGTATGCCGATCGTGGCGATGTCGGCAAGAGCCTGCGCGACCTGCTGGTCTTCCGGGCCGAGCGGTGCCGGAGTGGTCGACAGAAGGTTGAGGGCACCGATCACGTCGGTCCGGAGTCGCATGGGCAGCGCCGCCACCGACTCGATGCCGAGCTCCCGGGCGTGAGGAGCAAAGCGCGGCCAGCGCTCGCGCAGGTCATCGGTGAGGCCGCTGTGCACCGCGACCCCAGTGCGGTATGCATCCAAGCACGGGCCTTCGTCGTGCTGCAGTTCGAAGAGCTCGATGTGGCGCATCCGTTCGCTCGAGGACGCGACGTAGTGCAGCGTCCCGTCTCGGTCGGCGAGCATGATGCCCGCTTCGGACGCGTCGACGAGCTCGACGCAACGTTTCGCAAGTCGATGCAGGAACTCGACGACGTCGTATTCGTCGACGATCGTGTCCGCGAACTCGATGAACGCCTTCAGAAGGTCTTGTTCACGGGTCATGCGGGCGCCTCCTCTCGACGCTCGATGGGAAGTGTACGCCGGATATCAAGGGTCGGTCAGTCGAACCGGACGCGACCGGCACCGACATCGGCGGCGACGTCGCTGATCAGGCGGTCTCGTGAGAATGCGTACGCGCGCAGCAGAACGAGGGCGTCGGCGAGCGAGATCCCGGCCTGCACCGAGATCCTTCCCGTCGCTTGATGCACTTCCATTCGGTGGTTCGGGACCTGCTCGAGCTGCCACGCGACCGTTCCCGGTGGCGCGTCGGCCTGCCAGGACAGGAGGGTTCGGCTCGCCAGCCGCGCCGCCACGACCGCGTCGTCGATCTGCTCGTCGGTGAGAGCGCCCGCCTCGTCGCGGTACAGGTTCAGGGCGCCGATGCAGATCCGGTCGACGAGCAGCGGGAACCCGAACGCGGCACGAACGCCCGCCTCCAGGGCGCCGCGGCGGAACTCGGGCCACTGAACGACTTCTTCGTCGGCGAGGTCGGGGTCGAAGGCGGGCGTCTGGGTGCGATAGGCCGTGAGGCACGGGCCTTCGCCCAACGTGTACTCCACTTGCTCGACCGCCGCGGTGACTGGATC
>JAUZEM010000272.1 GCA_030839005.1 Actinomycetota bacterium
GATCGGAGCGTTCGTGTGCTCCGAGCACGCGCGATACCTCACCGGGACCGCGATCCAGGTCGACGGTGGGGCGTACGGAGCGCTGCTGTGATCCGCCACATCGCGCTGCTGACGTTCATCGAGGGAACCACCGACGCACAGGTACAGGCGGTCGAAGACGCGCTTTCGACCCTTCCCGCGCGGCTCCCGCAATTGCACGCCTATGTGATCGGACGTGACCTCGCCCTCAACGAGGCGAACGCGTCCTTCGCCGTCGCGGCCGATTTCGCGAGCGTCGACGACTACATCGCATACCGCGACGACACCGAGCACCGGCGCATCATCGCGGAGCTGATCGCACCGATCCTCGCCGCGCGCGCCGGGGCGCAATACGAGATCTCCTGAGCACCGCTTCCCCGATGCTGTCACGCGTGCGTAGGGTGACGGGCGTGTCGAGCTCCGCCGATGTGATCGAGTACGACCGCACGTTTACATTTCCCGTGCCGGTTGCCGAGCTGTGGGCGAAGCTGCTCGAGCTCGACCACTTCTCGTCGTGGTGGAGCTGGCTGCGCGAGTTCTCCGTGGAGGGGAACGGCCTCGAACCCGGCACGGTGTTGCACGGGGTCGTGGCGCCCCCACTTCCGTATCGCATGCGACTCGACGTCGTGCTCGACGACTGCATCCCCGAACGGTGTATCGCGGCGCGGGTACACGGCGATCTCGAGGGCGCGGCACGGCTCACCTTCCAAGGCGATGACGTCGAGACAAGGGCTCATGCGACGTGGACCATCGAAATGATGCAGCGACCCATGCGGATGGCCGCGCGCGTCGCGTACCCCTTGCTTCGGTGGGGACACGACCGCGTCGTCGACGCGACGGTCGACGGGTTTCGTCGTCATCTTGGCGGCGACGACGTGCGTTGAGAAGGCGAAATCAGCTCGAGGGCAGGCCCGAGCCGGCGGCGAGCGCCGTTTCCTTCGCCCAGCGATAGTTCGGTTTGCCCGCCGGGGTCCGTTCGACGGCCTCGACGACGATGATCCGGCGCGGCAGCTTGTAACCCGCGAGCGCGCCGCGGCAGTGCTCCGTCAACGGTTCGAGCGTCACCGAGTGGCCGGCGCGCGGCGCGATCACGGCCGCGACGGACTCGCCCCATCGCTCATCCGGCACCCCGACGACGATGGCGTCGAAGACGTCGGGATGACTCTTGAGGACGGCCTCCACCTCCTCCGGGAACACTTTCTCGCCACCTGTGTTGATGCACTGCGAGCCGCGTCCGAGCACCGTGATCGTGCCGTCGTCCTCGATGACCGCGCGGTCGCCGGGTATCGCCCAGCGAACACCGTGCAGCTCGGTGAACGTCGCGGCCGTCTTCTGCGGGTCCTTGTAGTAGCCGACGGGCACGTGGCCGCGGCGGGCGAGGAGCCCGATCTCGCCGACCGGCGCGATGGCTCCCTCCTCGGTGATGACCGTCGTCCATTCGTTCATGTGGAAGCGCGGACCCTTGTCGGTGACGTCGACCGCCCCGTTGGCGCCGGTCTCCGACGCTCCGAACGCGTCGATGATCGCGACGTTCGGTGCGCGTTGGTTCAGCTCCTGCTTGATCGCGGGGGAGAGGATCGCACCGCCGGAGACCAAAGCGATCAACGTAGAGGGCGCGGCGCGGTGGGCGAGCGCGTCGACCAGTGGGCGCGCCATCGCGTCGCCGACCAGCGAGATCACGTTCACATCCTCTCGTTCTGTGAGATCCCAGATCTCGTCTGCGTCGAAGCGTCGGCTCGCGTTGAGCACGACCGAGTTGCCGCCGAATAGCGCGACGAAAGTCGTCCACTGGGCGTTGCCGTGCATCAAGGGCGCGAGCGCGAAGCTGATCCCGGGGTTCGCGCTGAGGTTCTTCGTGAGCTCGGTCGGATGTTCAATGCCCGGACCGCCGTAATTCCCGCCGCCCATCGCGGCGAAGAAGATGTCCTCGGCGCGCCACATCACGCCCTTCGGCATGCCGGTCGTGCCCCCGGTATAGAGGACGTAGAGGTCGTCGGGCGAGCGGGGGAGCAGCCCGCCGCGCGCGCTGGTCTTCGAGACGGAGAGCGCGTCTTCGTAGTCGACCGCGTCGAGCCCATTCGTCACGGTGCCCGTTCCGTCGTCGAGCTGCACGAGATGGCGCAGCTTCGGCAACCCGGGAAGGACCGAGGCGACGAGCGGCCCGAACTCGGCCTCGAAGATCAGCGCGACGAGATCGGCGTTGTCGAACAGGTACCGCAGCTCCTCGACGACATAGCGGTAGTTCACGTTGATCGGCACCGCCCGGGCCTTGAAGCAGCCGAGCATCGATTCGAGCCACTCGGCGCGGTTGAAGGAGTAGATACCGACATGCTGGCCGGGGAGGACGCCGACGTCGCGCAGATAATGCGCGACCCGGTTCGCCCGCTCGTCGAGGTCGCGATAGGTCAGGCGGTGGTCGCCGGCGATCAGTGCGATGCGCTCGGGCACCGCGTCGGCCACGGCCTCGAACAGGTCGGCGAGGTTGAACTCCATCGGACGACACTACCGAGCGCTCCGATGGCGCTCGTCGCCGGTCGACCCAGGGAGACGAGAGCGCAGCGACCGGAGCGGAGCGGAGCGTGGAGTCGACCCAGAGGTAATGAGTAACGTCGGCCGCCGTGAGCGTGTGGCTGGATGAAGCGCGGGCGTATCCGAACGGAGTCGTCTGCACTCCGCACTATCTCGCGACAGCTGCCGGGGCCGCGATGTTGGCCGACGGCGGGAACGCGATCGATGCCGCGTTCGCGGCCAACTTCGTCCTCGGGGTCGTGACGCCGTATATGTGCGGCTTCGGGGGGGATCTCCTTGCGATGGTGTGGGACGGCGGGCTCAACGCGTACCGAGGCGTGGGCCGCGCGCCGGCCGGCGCCAGCGCGGAGTTCGTACGGCAACAATCGGGTGAGTCGGAGATGCCGGTATTCGGTGCGCACCCGGTGACCGTGCCGGGCGCGGTCGAGGCGTGGTTCACACTCATCGAGAAGTTCGCGACGCGGTCGTTCGGGGAGCTCGCGCGACGTGCGCTCCACTACGCGGAAGAGGGTTTCCCCGTCACCAAGCGCGGCGCCTGGTTCTTCGAGAACATCGCGATCCTCTACGACCACTTCGGGCTTTCGGATTTTCACGATGCCTACGGCGATCCCGCCCCGGGCGATTGGATCCGCCAACCCGAGCTGGCGCGTACCATCCGCACGCTCGCCGAGGACGGAGCCGATGCCTACTACCGCGGCCCGATCGGAGCCGCGATCGCGGAGCGTGTGCAGCGGGCCGGAGGTTGCATGACGGCCGCCGACGTCGCGGCGCACGCCGGCGCGTGGGTCGAGCCGCTGCGCGCGCCCTTTCGCGACGTCGAGATCCTCGAGATGCCCCCGCCGACGCAAGGAATCACCGCGCTCGAGGCCCTGCGGATCGTCGACGGGCTCGAGCTCGGACGGGACGGACCGGATCGGGAGCACCTGTTGATCGAAGCGGTGAAGCTCGCACTGGCCGACCGGCGCCACTACCTCGGCGATCCCGACGCGATGACGATCGCGCCGGAACAGCTGCTGCTCGACGACTGGATCGCGTCACGACGCGCCGACGTCGATCCGCGGCGGGCGCGAGTGGGGGAGCGTCACGCCGAACCCGACGGCGGCACGATCTACATGTGTGCCGCCGACCGCGACGGCATGCTCGTAAGCCTCATCCAGTCGAACTTCTCGGGTGCCGGTTCCGGGCTGCGCGCGGGGGAGTGGGGCTTGAACCTGCACAACCGGGGCTCGGCGTTCGTGCTCGACGACGGGCACCCCAACGGCATCGGCTCGCGCAAGATGCCGTTGCACACGCTGATCCCCGCGATGGCGATGCGCGACGGTCGTCCGTGGCTCGTGTTCGGCACCGAGGGCGGGCACGGCCAGGCGCAGACCCACACGCAGCTGATGGTTCGCATGCTCGTCGACGGCGACGACCCGCAGCGCGCGATCAGCGCGCCGCGGTTCACCATCGATCCGGGGAGCGGCCGCATCGCGATGGAAGATCACTTCGATCCGGCCTGGATCGACGACCTCCGTCGCCGCGGGCACGAGATCGACGTCGTCCGCGGTTACCGCCACGGCCCGGGGATCGCGCACGCGATCGAGCGCATGACCCGTGGGTACCGCTGCGGTTCCGATCCGCGTGCGGAGGGCGGCGCGTCCGGTCTGTAGCCCGTACCCTTGAGACCGATGCGTCCCGCGCGGTCACGGGTACTGACGATTCCGAATCTCATCTCGTTGGCCCGGTTGCTGTGCGTGCCCGTGTTCTTGTGGATGCTGTGGGAGCCTCATCCGGCCCGGCGGGGAGCCGCGGTGCTGCTCGCGGTGCTGGGCGCGACCGATTGGGTCGACGGCTGGATCGCGCGCCACTTCGACCAGGGCAGCGAGCTCGGCAAGATCCTCGACCCCGCCGCGGATCGCGTGCTGCTCGTCGCGGCGGCGGTCGCGCTCTTGGGGGAGGGGCTGGCGACCGGGGTAGAAGTGATCTTGTGGATCGTTCTCGCGCGTGAGGTTCTCATCGCGATTGCAACCGTGGTGCTGGCGATCGCGGGAGCCCGGCGCATCGATGTCGTCTGGGCCGGGAAGGCCGGAACGCTCGCACTCATGATCGCGCTGCCGATGTTCCTCATCGCCGACGCCGCGCACTCGGTGCGTTCCGTCTTCCAGGTACTGGGTTGGGGCTTCGCCATCGGGGGAATTGTGCTCGGGTACTTTGCGGCCGCGAAGTACGTGCCCGCGGCCCGCGCCGCGTTACGGGAAGGAAGGACCGCGCGTCCCGAGGCGGAGGTGTCTTCATGAAGGCTGTGATCCTGGCAGGTGGCGAAGGGACGCGTCTTCGGCCGTTGACGAGCAACCAGCCGAAGCCGATGATGCCGATCGCGAACGCGCCGATGATGGAGCACATCGTGCGCCTCCTCGCGAGCCACGGCTTCGACGACATCGTCGTGACGGTCGCGTTTCTCGCGAACCACATTCGCAACTACTTCGGCGATGGGTCGGAGTTCGGCGTGCGAATGCGCTATGCAACCGAGGAGTCGCCGCTCGGAACCGCGGGCTCCGTCCGCAACGCGATGGACGAGCTCGACGAGACCTTCCTCGTGGTGGCGGGCGACGCCTTGACCGACGTCGATCTCGGCGGGGTGATGAAGGCGCACCGCGCGGCCGATGCTTTTGCGTCGATCGCGCTGAAGCGGGTCGAGAACCCGGTCGAGTTCGGCATCGTCATCACCCGTGAAGACGGCACGATCGAACGTTTCCTCGAGAAGCCCACGTGGGGCGAGGTCTTCTCCGACACCATCAACACCAACATTTACGTGCTCGAGCCCGAGATCTTCGATTTCATCCCCGCCGGCGAGGTCGTCGACTTCTCGGGTGACGTGTTCCCGGAGGTGCTCGAGCGCGACAAGAAGCTGATCGGTCACGTGATCGACGGTTACTGGGAGGACGTCGGCACGTTGGAGGCCTACCGGCGGGCACACGAGGACATCCTCGACGGCCGGATGCACTTCGAGATGCCCGGCTTCGAGGTGCGCGACGGAGTATGGCTGGGGGAGGACGCCGATCTGTCACCCGACGCCGAGGTCTACGGCCCGGTGCTCATCGGCGACAACTCCAGGGTCGAAGCGGGAGCGGTGCTCCGCCCCTACACCGTGCTCGGTGCCGACGTCGTCGTGAAGGCAGATGCCGAGTTGGAGCGCTGCGTCGTCCACGATCACGTCTACATCGGTCCGGGCGCGCGCCTGCGGGGCGCGGTGGTCGGTCGGGCGAGCGATATCCGTGACGGCGCGCGGGTGGAGGAGAACGTCGTCATCGGCGACGAGTGTTTCGTCGGCGCGCACGCGATCATCAACCCGTCGGTGAAGATCTACCCCTTCAAGATGGTGGAGCCGGGCGCGCTCGTCACCTCTTCGATCGTCTGGGAGAGCAAGGGCGCCCGCACGCTGTTCGGACGGCGCGGAGTGCGCGGCCTCGCGAACGTCGACATCACGTCCGAGGTGGCGGTGCGGCTGGCGATGGCATACGGAACCGCACTCAAGAAGGGCGCGGTGGTGTGTACGAGCCGCGATACGAGCCGCTCGGCGCGGGCACTGAAGCGGGCGCTGATCGCGGGTCTCAACCTGAGCGGCGTGCACGTGATGGATCTCGAACTGTCCACCGTGCCGCTCACGCGCTTCCAGGTTCGGACCCAGCAGGCCCAGGGCGGCATCAGCGTGCGGCTGGCGTCGGGAGACGCCGACAGCGTCGAGATCCGGTTCATGGACGAGTACGGAGCCGACATCGACGAGGGCGCGCAGCGCAAGATCGAGCGCTTGCTGTATCGCGAGGACTTCCGGCGTGCGTTCGCGGGTGACATCGGCGACATCGTGTTCCCGCCGAGAGCGATCGAGTTCTACACCGCTGCACTCGAGGCCAGCGTGCAGCCCGAGCGGCTCCGCGGTCGCGCCTTCAAGGTCGTCCTCGACTACTCGTACGGCGCGACGTCGATCCTCATGCCGAACGTGCTCGCGAAGCTCGGCGCCAGCGTGCTCGCGGTCAATCCGTTCGCCGCGACGAGCGGCGCCATGGCCACCGACGACGATCAGGACACCCGCATCAAGGCCATCGGCGACCTCGTTCGGACTTCCGGGTCCGACCTCGGCTACGTGTTCGACCCGGACGGTGAGACCGCGACGATCATCGACGACCAGGGCGTTCGCCTCTCGGCCGAGTCAGCGTTGCTCGCGCTCGTGAAGCTCGTCTGCGAGCAGCGGCCGGGCTCGCGTCTCGCGCTGCCCGTCTCGGTCAGTGGCGAGGCGCAGCGGATCGCGCAACGAAGCGGCTCGGCCATCACGTGGGCCAAGCTGTCGGCGTCGCACCTGATGGAGATCGCCGGCAGCGGTACGGTCGATTTTGCCGCATCGCAAGAAGGTGGCTTCATCTGGCCGTCGTTCCTGCCCGCGTACGACGCGGTCGCGACGCTCGTGCACCTGCTCGATCTGCTCGCGTCGAGCGGTCGCGCCCTGTCGTCGATCGTGTCCGAGGTGCCCGAGACGCACGTCGCGCACGACGTGGTACCGACGCCGTGGGAGCGCAAGGGAGCCGTGATGCGGGGTGTCCTGGAGCGGGCGAAGGACTTCCCGACCGTGCTCGTCGACGGGGTGAAGATCGTGTACCCGGACGGATGGGCGCTCGTCTTGCCCGACCCCGAGCTCGCGATCACACACATCTGGGCGGAGGGCGCGAGCGACGACGAGGCGCGACGTCTCGTCGCGATCCACGCCGGTCAGGTCGCTGAGCTCACGCGGTAGGTACGCTCCGACGCATGGACATTCCCCCGGATCTTCATTACAGCCGCGAGCACGAGTGGGTGCGGCTGAACGGCAGCGTGGCCCGCATCGGCATCACCGACTTCGCGCAGGACAGTCTGGGCGACGTCGTCTTCGTGCAGCTGCCCGATGTCGGTCTCGACGCCGTCGCCGGCGCCAGCGTGAGCGAGATCGAGTCCACGAAGTCGGTCTCCGACGTCTACGTGCCCCTGACGGGAGTCGTCTCCGCGGTCAACGAGGCCCTGGCCGAACAGCCCGAGCTCGTCAACCAGGACCCGTACGGAACGGGCTGGATGTTCGAGCTCGAGGTGAGCGACGTGAGCGAGGTCGACGCATTGCTCGACGCCGCCGCGTATCGAACGTTGATCGCGGCCGAGGCCGGGGACGATTGAGCCGTCATCGAGCGTTCATGACCCTCGACGTTCGACCTCTCGTTGAGGTGAAGTGAGCCGTTGTCGCCTCCGTTGCGCCTCGGTAGCCTGACCCCGTGATCTGCGCCCGGTGCGGACATCAGAACCCTGAGGACGCGCGGTTCTGCTCGTCGTGCGGCGCGCCCCTTGGTGCGGGCGACGACGGGGAGACGACGCTCACCCTGTCGGCGGTCGAGGCCGCCACCGAGGAGGACGAGCTCGAGCGCTACCTCGACGGCCTCGCGCCCGGCGTCGGCATGCTCGTCGTCCGCCACGGCCCGAACGCGGGATCGTCGTATCGCCTCGAGGAGCCGCTTACCGCCATCGGACGTCACCCCGACTCCGACATCTTCCTCGACGACATCACGGTTTCCCGCCGGCACGTGGCGGTGGAGCGCGGCGACGACGGATACACGTTGCGCGATGTCGGTTCGCTCAACGGTACGTACGTGAATCACAAGCGGGTCGACGAGGCCCGTCTCCGCCACCACGACGAGGTGCAGATCGGTCGCTACCGCTTGAGTTTCGTGCTCGGCGGCGAGCACGGCGAGCGGGACGCGTAATCGTGGCCAAGCGGACGCACTCGTCGATCGGCGACGTGTTGAATCAGCTCCGCGACGAGT
>JAUZEM010000214.1 GCA_030839005.1 Actinomycetota bacterium
CCGTAGGTCTCCCAGTCGAACGCGAGACCGTTCAGGATCGAGTCGGCCGGGATGTCCTCGACCGACTCCATGAGCTCCGCGAGCCAACGCTCCTGGCCTTTGCGCACGGGCGCGAAGGTGACGCCACAGTTGCCGAGCACGACCGAGGTGACGCCGTGCCAGCATGACGACGTCGCGTCGGGATCCCATGCAATCTGCGCGTCGAGGTGCGTGTGCACGTCGACGAAACCCGGGGTGACGTACGCGCCGCGGGCGTCGATCTCCTTGCGACCCCGGTGGGTCACGGCGCCGACCGTGGTGATCCGGTCGCCGTCGACGGCGACATCGGCCCGGACGCCCGGCGCACCGGTGCCGTCGACCACCGTGCCGTCCCGGATGACGAGATCGTGCATGCGGCGGAGCCTAAGGCCTGCGGCTCGCGCCGGTAGCCTTGCGTAGTGGTACCGCTCCTTCCCGACACCGTCGCCGAGGTTTCCAAGGGCCTGGCCGACAACGAATATCTGGCCGATGACGGGCTCGCGACCTCGATCTTCATCGCACTCCGGCTGCAGCGACCGTTGCTGCTCGAGGGCGAGGCCGGAGTCGGCAAGACCGAGGTTGCCAAGGTTCTCGCGCGGTGGACGGGCGGAGAGCTCGTGCGGCTGCAGTGCTACGAGGGAATCGATGCGTCGCAGGCCGTGTACGAATGGGACTACTCGCGCCAGCTCCTGCACCTGCGCGCGGTGGAGGCGAGCCACGAACGCGTCGACGAGGACGAGCTCTACTCCGAGCGCTTTCTGGTGAAGCGTCCGCTGCTCCGTGCCCTCGCGCACGAGGGCACGGTGCCGCCGGTGTTGTTGATCGACGAGATCGATCGGGCCGACGACGAGTTCGAGGCGTTCCTGCTCGAGATCCTCTCCGACTGGTCGATCTCCGTTCCCGAGCTCGGGGTCGTGCGCGCCGACGTGCCGCCGGTGGTTGTGCTGACGTCGAACCGAACCCGAGACGTGCACGACGCGTTGAAGCGGCGGTGCCTCTACCACTGGATCGCGCATCCCGACTTCGAGCGCGAGCTCGCGATCGTACGTCTGCGTGCGCCGCAGGTTCCCGAGCTCCTGGCGCGCGACGTCGCGGCCGCGGCGGAGGAGTTGCGCGGGCTCGAGCTCTACAAGCCGCCGGGTGTGGCGGAGACGATCGATTGGGCCGCGGCGCTGTCGACGCTCGGCCACTCTCGTCTCGACGAGGCGGCTGTCGACGCGACGCTCGGAACGATCCTCAAGTACCGCGAGGATCAAGAGCGCGTGCGCGCGCACGGTCTCTCCGACCTGGTCCGAACGGCAGTGGCGCGCGGTGCCTGACCCGGTGCCGGAGTCGGTCTCGGAGACCGCGCCGGAGCGGATCGCGGTGGCGTTCGCTCGCGTGCTCCGCGGCGCGGGCTTGGAGGTGCCGGTCGGCGCGACGCTGACCTTCGCACGGGCTCTCGGGTTTGTCGGACTGGCGAGCCGGTCGGGCGTTTACTGGACGGGCCGGGCCACGTTGCTGAACCGTCCGGAGAACATCACGGTGTTCGATCGCGCGTTCGCGGTCTTCTGGGATCGGCGAGAGGCCGCCGCAGACGAGAGCGAGCTACCTCCCGAGGAAGTGATTCTCGCGCTCGATGTTCCCGGTGCCGACGATGCCGTCGGACCCGATGACGAGGTCGGCGCCGAAGCGCCGGTGGTCACGCTGCGCTGGACCGCGCGTGAGATCCTTCGCCATCGCGACTTCGCGCTGTACACGCCCGCCGAGTTCGTGGAAGCGCGCCGGCTCATGAGCGATCTGCGCCTTGTCGGTGCCGCTCGGCCCTCGCGTCGGCGCAAGCGATCGCGGGCGCGCCGCGGTGCGCCCGATCTGCGCCGGACCGTGCGGCGGTCGATGCGTGCGGGTGGCGAACCCGTCGAGCGCGCGTTCTTCACCGCGGGCGAGCGGACCCGGCGGCTCGTCCTGCTTCTCGACGTGAGCGGCTCGATGGAGCCGTACGCCCGGGCGTTCGTCCGCTTCCTGCACGCGGCGGTCGTCAGTCGGTCGCGAGTCGAGGCGTTCGCGTTGGGTACGCGCCTCACCCGGGTCACACGAGAGCTCACGTCTCGCGACCCCGACGCGGCCGTGCGCGCGGCCGCCCGCCGGGTCGTCGACTGGTCGGGTGGCACCCGGCTGGGCGACGGTCTGCGCCGGTTCAACGACGAGTGGGGGATTCGCGGCCTCGCCCGCGGTGCGGTCGTCGTGATCTTCTCCGACGGCTGGGACCGGGGCGAACCCGAGGTGCTCGCCGAGCAGATGGCGCGCCTCGAGCGCGTCGCCTACCGCATCGTGTGGGTGAACCCGCTGAAGGCCAGTCCCGGCTACGCGCCCCTGGCGGGAGGAATGGCGGCCGCATTGCCGTACGTTGACGACTTCGTCGAGGGTCACTCGCTCGCTGCGCTGGAGCAGCTCGCGTGGTCGATCTCGCAGTGAGTCGGAGAGTGAGAAAGCACGTATGAAGGAAGTTCTGGACGACATCGAGCGGTGGCGCACAGCGGGCCATCGGGTCGCGATCGCACGCGTCGTCGGGATCGAAGGGTCGAGCCCCCGTGATCCCGGGGCGACGATGGCGGTGAACGACGCGGGCGAGGTCGCGGGCTCGGTCTCCGGCGGATGCGTCGAAGGTGCGGTGGTGCAGGAGGCACTCGCGATCCTCGCCGGTGAGAAGCAGCGCGGCATCGTCACGTTCGGCTACTCCGACGACGAGGCGTTCGCAGTCGGGCTCACGTGCGGCGGCACGATCCATTTGTTCGTGGAACCGTTGGACTGGTGAGTCGATACGACGAATTGCGTGACGCCTTGCGCGCGGGAGAGCCCGTCGCGCTCGCGACGGTTGTCGAGGGCGCGAACCTCGGCGCGAAGCTGTTGGTCAAGCCCGACGGCCGCGCCTCGGGCTCGCTCGGCGACGCGAACCTCGATCGGGTCGTCGCGCGCGACGCGCGCGGTGAGCTGGAAGCCGGACTCACGTCCACCCGCCACTATGGCGCGCACGGCGAGGCACGCGAGCGCGACGTCAGCGTGTTCATCGAGTCGTTCGCGTTGCCGCCCCGCATGATCATCTTCGGCGCGGTCGACTTCACGGCCGCGCTGGCGAAGGTCGCGAAGGTCCTCGGCCATCGCGTGACGGTGTGCGACGCGCGCGCGGTCTTCGCGACCGTGTTGCGTTTCCCGATGGCCGACGAGGTGGTCAACGACTGGCCGGATCGCTACCTGGCCAAAGTCGGCGACGAGCTCGGGCCGCGCGACGCGATCTGCGTGCTGACCCACGATCACAAGTTCGACGTTCCCGCGATCGCCGCCGCGGTCAAGACCGAGGTGGGCTACCTCGGGGCCATGGGATCGCGCCGCACGCACGACCAGCGCACCGTGCGCCTGCGGGAAGCCGGGTTGACCGATGGCGAGATCGCCCGCGTGATGTCGCCCATCGGGCTCGACATCGGTGCCCGCACGCCCGAAGAGACGGCGGTTGCCGTCTGCGCCGAGGTGATCGCGCTACGCACCGGGCGTCGCGCCCAGTCGCTGCGCGACACTGCGGGGCCGATTCACTGAAATTTCCGCGTCCGGCGCACGGCGTCCGGCGAGGGAGAAGGAGGTCGCACGTGGATCTCGGGATCACGGGTCGCCGGGCCGCGGTCGCGGCGGCGTCGAAGGGGCTGGGACTCGGGCTCGCACAGGCGCTCGCCGCCGAAGGCGTGAGGGTCGCGATCTGCGGCCGCAACCGCGCAACGATCGACGCGGCCGCCGCCGGCATTGGTCACGACACAGTGCCGATCGTCGCCGACGTCTCGCACGTCGACGGCGCGGCCGGATTCGTTCGCGACGCGCGAGCCGCGTTGGGTGGCATCGACATCCTGGTGCTCAACGCCGGCGGACCTCCGGCCGGCGACTTCGCGCACACGACCGTCGAGCAGTATCTGGATGCTTTCGAGCTGAACTGCCGAGGGGCGATCGCAATGTGCTACGAGGCCGTCCCGGAGATGCGCGAGCGCCGTTGGGGCCGCGTGGCCGCGATCACGTCGATCGCCGTTCGCCAGCCGATCCCGAACCTGATCCTGTCGAACACGGCGCGCGCCGGACTTACCGGCTTCCTGCGGACCCTCGCGCGTGAGGTTGCAGGCGACGGGGTCACAGTCAACTCATTGTTGCCCGGCTTGCACGCCACCGAGCGCATCGCCGCGCTGCACGGTTCGGGCGGCAATCCGGCCGCCGGCGTGCCTGCG
>JAUZEM010000301.1 GCA_030839005.1 Actinomycetota bacterium
GATCGTCGTCGTGCGGGCGGACATCCCGTCGACGGGCGTCGCGCCCGATGTCGAGGTCCGTGTCGACGACCCGGCGGTCATCCTGTGGACGTCGGGCCCGACCTCGGACCCGAAGGGCGTCGTCCACACCCACCAGTCGCTGCGGGTGGAAGCGGACACCATCGCGGCCGCGCACGCGATGCAGCCGGGCGAACCGCTCCTACTACCCATGCCCGTGACCCACGTCGCCGGCCTGACCTACGGGATCCTGCTCCCGGTCACGAGTGCGATCACCACCGTTTTGATGGACGCGTGGGAGCCGGAGCGGGCGCTCCGGATCGTGGAGCGCGAGTCGATCGCGGTGATGATCTCGACGCCGGTGTTCCTGCGCACGATGATCGATCACCCGGACTTCGACGGCACCGACCGGACTTCGGTGCGGATGTTCTCCCTCGGGGGCGCGGGCGTTGCTCCCGCGATGGTGCGGGAGGGCGCGCGGGCGTTCGGCTGCTGGTGCAAGCGCACGTACGGATCGACCGAGTATCCGACGCTCACGACCGGTCGCCTCGGCGACGATCCCGAGCTCGACGCGACCACCGACGGTCGCTTGATCGGCGCCGCGGAGCTGCGCATCGTCGATCCGCAGACACTCGCCGACCTGGCACCCGGGACGGCCGGCGAGCTTCTCGTCCGCGGACCCGAGATGTTCGTCGGATATCTCGACGCCGAGCTCGACGCCGACGCGTTCGTCGCCGACGGCTGGTTCCGCACCGGCGACCTCGCGCGGTACGACGGCGCGTACCTCACGATCGTCGACCGGCTGAAGGACATCATCATCCGTGGCGGTGAAAACATCTCCGCCCAGGAGGTCGAGGCGCTCCTGGTCACGCATCCCGCAATCGCGGAGGCCGCGTGCGTTCCGATGCCCGACGGCGTGATGGGAGAGAAGGTGTGCGCGTACGTGATCCCGAACCCCGGCTCGGATCCCACCCTCGAGGCCCTGCGCGCCCACCTGCTCGAACGTGGCCTGGCGCGCTTCAAGCTGCCCGAGCGTCTGGAAGTGCGCGCGACACTTCCGCGCACGGCGAGCGGCAAGGTGCGCAAGTCTCCCCTGCGCGACGAGCTGCGAGACAGGGTGCGCAATGGATGACTTCCGCGCGTGGGTGCACGCCGAGCTCGCGGCGCGGTTGTCGCCCCGAAGCGCCGACGGGCACACCTCGGTGCTCGGCGCGGGTTCCGACGATCTCGCCGCCGGCCGCGCGTATTTGCAGGCGCTCGCGGGCTCGGGGCTGGCCGTCTCGTCCTGGCCGAAGGAGTACGGGGGTCTCGACGCGACCCCCGAGCAGGTCGGCACCGTGCGCAGCGAGCTGGCCGGTTTCTCGGTACCCGACCTGTATCCGTACCTCGTCGGCCTCGAGCTCGTCGGTCCAACCCTGCTCACCCACGGTCGGCCCGAGCAGCGCACGCGCTGGCTGCCGCCGATCGCGAACGGCGACGAGATCTGGTGCCAGCTGTTCTCGGAACCGGGCGCAGGGTCGGACCTCGCCGGACTCGCGACCCGTGCGACACGCGACGGCGACGAGTGGCGAGTGAGCGGTCAGAAGGTGTGGACGAGCCGCGGCGCGTATGCGCACTTCGGGCTCCTGCTCGCCCGCCACGACTTCTCGGTGCCCAAGCATCGCGGCATCACCGCCTTCGGACTCGACCTCCATGGCACGGGTGTCGACGTCCGCCCCTTGCGACAGATGAACGGTGACGCGCATTTCACCGAGGTCTTCCTCGACGACGCGCGCGTCGCCGATGCCGACCGTATCGGCGACGTCGGCGACGGCTGGCGGGTCGCGCTCACGTGCCTGTCGTACGAGCGGGGCGCGTCGACGGCCGGCGGTACGAGCGGGCTGCTCGACGTCGGCCGCCTCGTCGAGCTCGCCCGGGCGCGTGGACGCGTGTCCGACCCCGTGATCCGCGGGGAGCTGGCGAGGTTGTTCATCGAGACGCGGGTCATGGGGTACACCGCGCGCCGGGCCCGCGACACTGCACGGGCCGGGCGTCCGGGTCCGGAAGGGTCGGGGATGAAGGTGCGCGGCGCCGCGTTGTTCAAGTCCTACGCCGCGCTCGCGGCGCGCCTCCTCGGCGCAGACGCGGCGGTCGATCCGCAGGGGGAATGGCAGACGCTGTTCCTCACCGCGCCGTCGATCTCGATTCGCGGGGGCACCGACGAAATCCAACGCAACATCGTGGGTGAGCGGGTGCTCGGGCTGCCCGAGGAGCCGCGCGCCGACCGCGCGCTCCCCTTCGATCAGCTCCCGGGCGCGAGCGCCCGGTAGGCCGCGCGCACGAGCTCCTCACTGCGCGGATCGCCCCGGGGGTCGAAGCGCAGGTCGTTCATCACGTACCCGAACGCGAGCCCGGTGTCGGGATCGGCGAACGCCAGTGAGCCACCGGCGCCGGCATGCCCGAACGCTCGCGGCGGATTCGCCGCGCCGAACGACGACCCGAGCATGAAGCCGAGGCCGAAGCAAGTGTCGATCATCAACACCTGGTCCTGGCCGCAGGCGCGTTTCTCAGTCGCACGATCGACTGCTTCGGGCTGCAGCGTCCGGTGGCCGTCGACCTCGCCGATGCACGAGGCGTACAGACGCGCGAGGCCGCGGGCGCTCCCGATTCCGTTCGACGACGGGAGCTCGGCCGCATGCAGCTTTCGGGAGTTCCACATCTGGTCGTAGTTGAAGTGCCCGCCGGGGTTGGAGAACACCCGCGCGAGCAACAGATCGTCGCCGAACGCACGCAGCACTTCGCGCAGGTCGGTCCGGGGCGGGACGAGCTGCGCCACACGTGGCTCGAGCCCCTCCGGGAGGCCGATCCAGAAGTCGATCCCGAGCGCGTCGGCAATCTCGTCTCGCCAGAACGTGCCCGCCGTCCGGTGCCGCGGGTCGGCCCGCCGAATGATCTCGCCGACGAGCCATCCGAACGTGCGCATGTGATAGCCGTGCTTCGTTCCGGGTTCCCAAATCGGGGCCTGCGCGGCGAGCGCGTCGACGATCGGCGTCCACGAGAGCGATTCCTCGAGTGTGTAATCACCCTCGACGTACGGCAGGCCGGCTTGGTGCGACAGCACCTGGCCGACGGTGATCGCATCTTTCCCGTTCGCGGCGAACTCCGGCCACAGCGTCGCGACCGGGGCTTCGGGATCGAGCTCCCCCCGTTGGATGAGAAGGTTCGCGCCGACGGCCGTCACGCCCTTCGTCGCGGAGTAGACGAGTACGAGCGTCTCTTCCTTCCAGGGCGCGCCACTCGTCGGGTCGGCCAGACCACCCCAGAGATCGACGACCGGTTGCCCGTCGAGGAACACGCTCACCGCTGCGCCGACCTCTCCGCGTTCGTCGAAGTTCTGTGCGAACACGTCGAGCACCGGTTCGAATTCCGTCGCGACGTAACCGTCGATCGTCATGCGGTGGGAGTGTAAGAGCGCGATGACGAGAGGCGAATGCTCGCCACGTTTCGGCACGTTGCTCACGTGCGGTCGGTGAGAGTGTTTTTGGTCGGCGGTTCCAATTCTCCTTGTTTTGTAGGCACTATTCGAGTATCATCGAACGTATGTTCGTATCACTCGCCGAGCTCGCAGCTGAACGTCGGGCACTCGACGCGCAAGAGGCTGCATGGTTGAAGAACGTCGCGGCGTACGACCGATCGGGAGACTGGAGCGCCGACGGGTTCCTGAATGCCGCGTCCGCGCTTCGGGCGCTGTGCCGCATGGACCACGGCGTCGCTCGCGGCCATGTCGAGTTGGCGCGCAAGCTGGAACAGCTACCGGTTGTAGCCGACTCGTTCAGACGCGGGGACATCTCCCAACGGCACGCGGTCGTGGTCGCGAACGCATTCACGCCGGAGCGTGCTGCGGACATCTCGAACGTCGAACCCCAGCTGGTTGCCACGGCCCGTGAGCACACGCCGAAACAGCTTGGTGGAGTCGTCCGCTACCTGACCGACGCCATCGACGGTGACGGTGGCGCAGCAACCGGTGACGCCTTGTACGAGCGTCGCAGGCACCACATGTCGGCCACCCTCGACGGCATGGTCGCCTACGACGGGATCTGCGATCCCGAATCCGGCGCCATCCACACCGCCGCGATCAACGCCGAGATGGAACGCGACCACGTCGACCACGACCCCCGCACGCCGGCGCAGCGTCGATTCGACGCGCTCACCAACCTGCTACGTCGGTCCCTCGACCGCGGTGAGGTCGGCGAGTCCCGCAACGTCCGGCCGCACGTCTCCGTTGTGGTCGACCTCGACGAACTGCCCGGGACGACAGCCGAACTCGTTACCCGAGTACGTACGGAGCGCCGCCACAACGGGCACGTCTCGGCGGCAACCCTCGAGCGACTGACCTGCGACTGCGCCATCAGCCGGGTCATCACCGCCGGACGATCCGAGGTCCTCGACGTCGGACGCGCCACCCGCACCATCCCACCGGCAATCTGGAAAGCGCTCGTCGTACGCGACGGGCACTGCCAAGCCCCCGGGTGCGACCGACCGCCAGACTCCTGTGAAGGCCATCACGTCGTGCACTGGAGTCTGGGGATCGACCGACCAACCTCCAAAATCTCCAACTCTTGTGCTGGAACCACCACCGCTACCGGCACACCGACGACGCACGCGCACGCGCCGCGTAAACGCACGTGCATCAGATCCGCCCCGTCGGTTGACGCGGTCGTGGGAGCATCGCCGCGGCGGCGTGCACCGGGTTGCAGTGATCCGCTTGAATGCTGCCGTGCCCGATCTCGGAGACGGCTATTCGTTGGCCGTCGGTCCGCTGCAGGTGACGGTAACGGCTTCGGGCGAGTTGCGGATCGGTTGGGACGAGTCTGATTGGCTCGGACCGGGCCGGTTGGTCGCCCCGAATGCCTCGGCCGCGGAACGGGTCTCGGCGTCCGCGAACACCGTGAGGGTCGAATCGGATTGGCTCGTCGCCGAGATACGTGCGCTCGCGGACGCGCCGGTCGTGGTCCTGCGTTTGGAGGCGACCGAGTCGCGCCGCGGTATTGCGACCGACGGTTTCGCGCACCCGGCCGTCGCGTGGCGGTTCGATCCACTCCGCCGGGCCGAGGGCGGTGCGCCGGAAGGCCTGCGGGCGTTCGGATTCCAGTACACCGAGTTCGCGCTGCCGGTGTTCAGTGATGCGGCGATGGCCAAGTGGCGACTGTTGGGATTCCGTCCCGCGGTTGTCATGCCCCTCGGCCTTGTCGCGTCCGACGGTCGCACGATGTTGCTGGCTCCGCTGGACACATTTCACGAGCAAGTCATCGCGGTGCCCGCCGGGTCGGACGAGTCCGGCGCGGGCGTTCGTGCGGGCTGGCACGGCGATATCGACGACGTGCCGGCCGGATTCGCGACCGAGCTCGCGGTCATCGCCGGCGACGGCGCCCGCGACTGTTTCGCGCGGTGGGCGCAACTCCTGCGGTCGGCGTCGGGCGTGCCGGCGCCGGAACGCGACGCCGACGTCCTCGGCACTCGATTGTCCTACTGGACCGACAACGGCAGCGCGTATTGGTATCGCACCGAAGCCGGCCTCGACGCGGCATCGACGATCGTCGCTGCAGTCGAAGACCTCGAGGCGCGCGGCGTTCCCGTGGGTTCAGTTCAGCTCGACTCGTGGTGGTACCCCCACGAGGTGTTGCGTCCGTTCGACACCGATGAATGGGAAGTCCCGCCGACCGGCATGATCGTGTGGGAGCCCCGCGCGGACGTGCTCCCCGACGGCGTCAACGCGCTGCGCGACCGGCTCGGTCGACGGCCTCTGATCGCGCACTGCCGTCACCTCTCCGCGCAGTCACCGTACGCCGACGACCTCAGCATGTGGATCGACGGGGACCGCGCGCATCCCCAAGACGACGAGCTGTACTCCCGGCTGCTCGATCAAGCCGTTGCCTGGGGCGTCGAAGTATTCGAGCACGACTGGTTGATCGAGTGCTTTCTCGGGGTGCGCCAGCTGCGGTCCGTCGGCCGCGCCGCGGCCTGGCAGGAGGGCATCGACGCCGGCCTCGCTGCCCGGAACCTGCGCGCGCAATGGTGCATGGCCTCGCCCGCCGACTTCGCACAAACAACTCGTCTTCGCAACGTGACGTCGATCCGCACGAGCGGCGACCACGGCTACCTGGTCGGACCCGAGGTGCTGTGGGCGTGGTTCCTGCATACCAACGTCATGGCCCGAGCACTCGGACTCTGGCCGTACAAGGACGTGTTCCACTCGACGAGAAGGTCCGAAACCCGCGAAGTCGAAGCCTTGCTCGCCGCCCTGTCGGCGGGACCGGTAGGTGTCGGTGACCGGATCGGCGAGGCCGACGTCGAGCTCATCCGTCGGACGTGTCGCGCCGACGGCGTGCTCGTGCGTCCCGACGTTCCCGTTGCGGCGATCGATCGGGCGGCGTTCGCCGCACCCGTGTGGTCGGGCGAGCCGCTCGTCGGCGCGACGCACACGCAGCATTCGGCCGGCCGCTGGGGCTACGTCGCATCGCTCAACGTCGCAATCGACAAGCAGCCGCACGAAGCACGGGTTGCGTTCACCGACCTCGGAGAAGATCGTCCGCACACCGAATCGGTGGCGGTGTTCGATTGGCGCAACCGGCGCGTCGACGTCGTCGCCGCCGACGGTGCGTACGACGTCGGGCTCGAGCCCGCGGGATGGGACTATCGGGTACTGGCACCGGTACTGCCC
>JAUZEM010000409.1 GCA_030839005.1 Actinomycetota bacterium
CTCTGCTACGGCGACCATCTCGGCGATCCGGCCCTGCGTGAAGCCGTCGCCGCGGGCGGCGCCGGTCTTCGAGCCGACGACGTGATCGTCACCCCCGGAGCGGCGGCGGCGCTGTTCGCGACCGCGACGTCGCTCCTCGAGCCGGGCGATCACGCCGTGGTCGTGCGCACCAACTATGCGACCAACCTCGAGACTCCGCGCGCGATCGGCGCGGAGCTCGACATCGTCGACCTGTGCTTCGAAGACGCCTGGCAACTCGATACGGCGCGCGTCGCCTCGCTCGTGCGTCCCGGCGTGACGCGACTGATCTCGGTGACGTGTCCGCACAATCCGACGGGAACCGTGCTCGACCTCGCGTCGCTACACGCACTCGTCGAACTGGCCGAGCGGTCGGGCGCGGTCCTGCTCGTCGACGAGACATACCGCGACCTGACGCATGCATCGGCATTGCCGCCGGCCGCGACGCTTTCACGGCGAGCGATCAGCGTCTCGTCCATGTCGAAGGCATACGGGATGCCGGGTTTACGGGTCGGCTGGGCGATATGTCGCGACCCCCATCTCGCCGAGACGCTGCTCGCGGCCAAGGAACAGATCGTCATCTGCGGCGCGACGATCGACGAGGCGATCGCGGGGCGGGTTCTGGCCGATCGCGCGCGAATCCTCCCGCCGATCCTCGACGAGGTGCGTACGCGCCTCGACGTCGTGCGCCATTGGATGCGCGGCCAACGCACCTTCGAGTGGATCGAACCCGGAGGTGGAGTTGTCGGCCTCGTGCGCTTCGCGGCCGAGGTCGACGTCGACACCGCGCGCTTCTACGACGTGCTGCTCGCGGACTACGGCACGTACGTGGGTCCCGGTCACTGGTTCGAGGTCGACGACCGGCACTTCCGGCTCGGCTTCGGCTGGCCCGGCGATCACGAGCTGCGCGCCGGGCTCGCCGCGCTGTCAGCCGCGGCCGAGGACACACGCACGTAAGGTGCACGGCGCACATAAGGTGATAACCGTGGCTGACGTCGTTCGTGGTTCCGAATCGGTTCTCGTCACCGGCGCGTCCGGTTTCATCGGTTCCGCAGTCGTGCGCGCGCTGATCGATGACGGCTACCGTGTGCGTGCTCTGTGCGAGCCGGGGCGAGACGACGACAATCTGGAGGGCCTGGCGGTCGAGCGAATCGTCGGCGACATCCGCGATCCGGCCACGCTCGACGACGCGGTCGAGGACGCGTCAATCGTGTTCCACCTGGCCGCCATCTACCGGTTCTGGGCCGCCGACCCCGACCTCTTCTACGACGTAAACGTCGGCGGCACCATGAACGTCATTCGTGCAGCCGAGCGCGCGGGATGCAGCCGACTCGTCTACACGAGCACGGTGGCGACGCTCGGCGTCGCCGAGGACGGGCGCCCGGCCTCAGAGAATTCGTTGGTCCACTTCGAGCATCTCTTCGGGCACTACAAGCGCTCGAAGTACCTCGCAGAGCACGAGGTGTTGCGTGCGGGCGCAACCGGCTTGCCGGTCGTGCTCGTGCACCCGACCTTTCCGGTCGGTGAACGCGACACCGCGCCGACGCCCACGGGCCGCACCATCGTCGAGTTCTTGAACGGCCGTATCCCCGCGTACGTCGATACCGCTCTGAACGTCGTCCACGTCGACGATGTCGCCCGGGGCCACGTGCTCGCGGCGCAGCGCGGCGCACCCGGGCGCAGCTACGTGTTGGGCGGCGAGAACATGTCGCTACGAGCGATGCTCGAGACCCTCGCCGACGTCTGCGGCCTTCCGGCGCCACGCGTCCGGCTCTCTCCTCGAATGGTGCTGCCGATCGTGCGCAGCGCCGAATGGTTCGAGTCGACGGTCATGAAGCGCGAGCCCACGCTGCCGTCAGAACCCGTGCGCATGGCGACGACGCGGATGGAGTACGACACTGATCGCGCGCGCAGGGAGCTGGGATACTCGAGCATGCCGGCCCGCACCGCGCTGACGCGTGCCGCGCGATGGTTCGTCGCCAACGGATTCGTCAAGGAGGCCCGGGTCGAGCGGATTCGCCGTTCGGGAAAGCTCGGGCCGGAGATCGATCTGCGCGCCGACGCGGCGCGCGTGCAATCGCGTGAAGGTGCGCGCCGACGATGAACGCGAATACACCGTTCGACGTACGGACATTGCTCGCCCAACGTGGAAGAGAGGCCTTCGCGCTGCACGAGCGCTACCTGAACCCGCAGATGCCACGCGTGCTGCGGACGATCGGTTTCGACGCCGACTACGTGCGCGCCGAGGGTGCTTACCTGTTCGATCGTGAAGGACGGCGCTACCTCGATTTTCTCTCCGGATTCGGTGTGTTCGCACTCGGTCGCTGCCATCCCGGCATCGAGCAGGCACTCCGCGATGCCATCGAGTGCGCGTTGCCAAATCTCGTGCAGATGGAGTGTGCACCGCTCTCCGGCCTGCTCGCCGAGGCGCTCGTCGGCCGCATGCCCAACGACGCCTACCGTTGCTTCTTCACCAACAGCGGCTCGGAGTCGGTCGAGACCGTCGTCAAGTACGCACGCTGCGCGACGCACCGGCCCCGCATCCTGTTCGCCGACCACGCGTTCCACGGGCTCACGACGGGCGCGCTGTCGCTGAACGGCGCACGCGAGTTCCGAGATCGCTTCGGAGCCCTCCTGCCCGGGTGCCAGAGCGTGCCCTTCGGCGATCTCGACGCACTGCAGCGCGAGCTCGAGGCCGGCGACGTCGCCGCCTTCGTCGTCGAGCCGATCCAGGGCAAAGGCGTGTTCGTTGCGCCTGACGGGTATCTGCGGGCGGCTGCGGAGCTCTGCCACAGTCACGGCGCGCTGCTCGCGATCGACGAGGTGCAGACCGGGCTCGGCCGGACGGG
>JAUZEM010000305.1 GCA_030839005.1 Actinomycetota bacterium
TGACATCGTCGCCGAGCTCGCCGACGCCGTCCGCCGGCGCGGTCACGTGTTCGGCTGCTACTACTCGTTGCTCGACTGGAGCCACGCCGACTATCCAGACGCCGAGCGATACGTCGACGCGTTCATGCGCCCGCAGATCCGGGAGCTGCTCGAGCGCTTCGAGCCGGGGGTGCTGTGGGGCGACGGTCACTGGGGACACCCGGGCGGTCATTGGCGCGCCGACCAGATCGTCGGGGATGCGAGAGAGTTCGCGTCGGCGCACGGTTTCGAGGTCGTGTGCAACGACCGCTTCTTCGCGTCGGAGCCCGACTTCGTGACGTTCGAGTACGACGTGCCCGCGGCGCCACCGGACCGCGCCTGGGAGGTGTGTCGCGGTCTCGGGTCGTCATTCTGCGTCAACCGCAACGAAGACCTCGACGACTTCCTGAGCGCAGCCCAGATCGTCGCCATGCTCGTGGAGACCGTCGCCAAGGGCGGCAACCTGCTGCTGAATGTCGGACCGAACGCCGACGGAACCGTGCCCGACATCCAGTCCCGGCTCTTGCGCGACTCGGGCGCCTGGGTGCGCGCGCACGCGGACGCGATCCACGAGTCGACGAGGTTCGACGTCGCGGGCACCGGCGCGCACTGGTACACGCGTACGGGCGACGTCGTAAACGCGTTCGACCTCTCGTCTGCGCCCGAGCCGTGCTTCGCCTCCTTGCCCGGGGTCACGAGCGTGACCACACCCGCGGGCGAAGCGCTTCCGTTTCGCGCGTCCGACGCGGGCCTGGTCGTCGACGCCCGCGCCGTGGATCGCCACGCCTTCGGCACGCGCTACTGCCTCGGCTTTCCAGCAGGCCGAGCGTCGGTGCGGTTGCACGACGACTCCGGAAAGAAGGGGACGCTCTCCGAGCTGCTCGCGGCGCCGGCGCCGGGTGACGTGATCGACATTCCTGCCGGTCGCTATGACGACGAAGCCTTTCCGATCGTCGTTCCCGCGGGCGTCACGCTGCGTGGTGCGAGCGCGGCGCGCGTCGTGATCGACGCGGGAGGCAAGGTCGCGGTGGTACTCGGGGGCGACGGCGCGACCCTGGAAGGGGTAACGGTCACCGGCGGCGCGCCCGGCTACATGATGATCCCGCCGACGTGCGTCACCGGTCAGGGTGCCGACCGGTTGACGGTGCGCGATTGTCACGTGGAGTCGATCGGGATCGCAGGCGGCGAGGGGCATGAGATCACGGGCAACGTGATCTCGGGCGGCAAGGTCTGGCTGATGGGCACGACTGCGTGCGAGGTCCGTGCCAACTACCAGCACGGCCTGCGCTGGGGCGCGGGCATCGAGGTGCAAGGAGGCGCCGGTCACGTGATCGCCGAGAACGAGTGCCGCGACGACCTCTGCGCGATCAAATGCGTCGAGACGGTCGGCGCACGCATCGAACGGAACCGCTACGAGACGCGCTGGTTCGGAATCCACCTGCTCGAGACCCGTGCCTCGACGCTCTCGCGCAATCGCGCGTTTCGCACCATGCGTGCGGTGACCATCGAAGGCGGCGTCGGTAACCGGGTCGAACAGCAGCTCGCGGAGCACTGCGACAGTGGGGTGGTCGCCGAGGGTGCCGCCGCCGAAACCGTGGTCGTCGATTCATGGTTCCACGACTGCCGGATCGGCATGTACGTGTGGGGCGCGGGCGACATCGCCTTCCGCGACAACGCGATCAGCGAGCCGCGCGAGCACGCCGTCGTCACCGACCGGGTTCTCGACCTCGAAGGCAACGACCTGGGCGGCGACACGTGGCTCCTGCCGACCTAGTCTCGAGCGTCGTGGAGCACCTGCTGATCGCGCTGTGGCGGGCGCCCGATGCGAACGTCGAGTCGTTGCTCGACACCTGGATTCCGGTGGCGCTGAAGGATCCGGGGGTGCAGTCGTGCACGATCAGCTTCGCCGATCCTGATCAGGGCAAGCTCGCCGGTCCACCGTGCGACGCGCTGATCGCGCTCGGTCTCGCCCGGGCCCAAGACCTCGACGACCTTCCCTCGCGGCACGAGCTCTACGCGCTCGCCCGGGAGGTGAATGTGTTTCGGGTCGACCCGCGCCGGGTCATGACGTGGGAGCGGACCTGGCCCGACGGTGAGTACGCCCCCGGCGTGAAATACGTGTCGTTCGTCCGGCGCGCCGCGGACGTGTCTCACGGACAGTTCGTGCGCCACTGGTCCGAGGTGCACGCACCCCTCGCATGCACGCATCACGTCGGCCTCGCCGACTACACCCAGAGCGTTGTGCGGACGACGTACACGCCGGGCGGCGCCGGCATCGACGGCATTGCCGAGCTCCGGTTCCGCACCCGAGCCGACTTCGAGGATCGCTTCTACGACTCGGACGCCGGCAAGGCGGTCATCCGGGCCGACGTCAAGCGGTTCATCGGACCGAGTGGGATCTCGCCCACCCTCATGCGCGAGCTCCCACTGCGCACGGAGAGCGCGTGACTCACGCGGGCAGGCCGAGCACGCGCGCCGCGTCGTTCACTCCGGCCACGTCGCGTCCGACACTGCGACACAGTTGCACCGCGCCCGTGACCTGATCGACGTTCGGGGGCCCGGCGTCCCAATCCTCGAGGCCGACCCGGAGATGACCTCCCCGTTCCAAGGCGGCGCGTCCGATCGGCGTCTCGAGCAACGAGCCGCCGAGCACTGCGACCGCCCACGGGATGTCGGCGTCGGCGAGCATCGCGAGATAGAGGTCGAGTGCCTCGATGATGGGTGGCGCACCCCACAACGGCTCTCCGCCGCCGAGATAGCCGCCGGCGGAGAAATAGAACTTTACGAGCGTGCCGGCCGGGAGCGCGCCCGCGTCGTAATACGCGCGGACGACGCGCAGGAAGCCGGGCTCGAAGATCGCGATGCTCGGGCCGAGTCCGCGCTGCCGACAGGCGTCCATCTTGTAGGCAATGTCGGCGAAGGTGTTCGTGTAGACGTAGCTGCTGTTCGGCGGCAGGCCGTCGGCGCCCGTGCCGCCCAGGTTCACCGATCCGGTGTCGACGAACCCGGCACGGATCAGCCCCATGACGTCGAGCAGCTCGACGTGACCGTAGCGATCTTCGATCGTCTTGCCGATGCCGGTTGTGGGGTAGCACACGACACCTGGATGCTGCTCGACGACGGGCCGGAACGCGACC
>JAUZEM010000436.1 GCA_030839005.1 Actinomycetota bacterium
CGTCGGCGTTGCCGGCGATCACGACGTCGCGGCCGTCGAGCGTCGGGTAGGCGTTCGCGGGCGCGACGTCACGAAGCACACCGCCGGAGCGCGTCCGGGTCACGCCCGCGAGCTCGTAGTCGGCAACCGTCGACTCCATCAGCGCGAGCACCGCCTCGTAGATGGCGACGTCGACCTCCTGACCCCGGCCGCTTCGGGTTCGTTCGTTGAGCGCGGCCAACGCGCCGACCACCGCGAAGACGCCCGCGAGCGAGTCCCCGATGGACACGCCCGTACGCGCCGGCGGCCGGCCGGGATCACCCGTGGTGTGGCGGATGCCTCCCATCGCCTCACCGATAGAACCGAAACCGGGTTCGGCCGCGCGCGGGCCGGTCTGACCGAAGCCCGAGACGTGCACGAGCACGACCCGCGGGTTGTCGCGCGCGAGCGTCGAGTAGTCGAGGCCCCACTTCGCCAGGGTGCCCGGCTTGAAGTTCTCGAGCACGACGTCGCATCGGGCGGCGATGCGGCGCGTGACGTTGCGCCCGCGCGCGTCCCGCAAGTCGATCGCGATCGAGCGTTTGTTGCGCGCGATCGCCGACCACCACAGGCTCCTGCCCTCGACGCGCACGCCGTAGCGGCGCATGATGTCGCCTGCGCCGGGCGGTTCGACCTTGACGACCTCGGCGCCGAGATCACCGAGCAGCTGACCCGCGAACGGCCCCGCGATGAACGCGCCGAGCTCGAGGACGCGCAGGCCGGCCAGCGGGGTGTCCGTCACGGGCCGAAGAGTAGGGTCTCGCTGTCGAGGAGGTTCGCAGTGGAGTTCGCCCCGAGTGCCCGAACCGAGGAGCTGAAAGCCAAGCTCGTCGAGTTCGACAACGAGATCGTGCGGCCGGCCGAACCGATCTACCGCGCCCAGCGCGAGGAGTCGGGCAACCCGCATTTCCCTCCGCCGGTGATGGAGGAGCTGAAGGTCGAGGGGCGCAAGCGCGACCTCTGGAATCTCTTCCTGCCCGAACCCGAGCACGGGCCGGGGCTGTCGAACCTCGAGTACGCGCCGCTGTGCGAGGTGATGGGCACGTCGCCCTTGCTCGGCGAGGCGACGAACTGCTCCGCGCCCGACACCGGCAACATGGAGATCCTGGCGCAGTTCGGCACGCAGTTGCAGCAGGAACAGTGGTTGCGCCCGCTCCTCGACGGCGAGATCCGTTCCTGCTTCGCGATGACCGAGCCGTGGGTCGCGTCGAGTGACGCCACGAACATCTCGAGTCGCATCGACCGCGACGGCGACGACTATCTGATCAACGGGCACAAATGGTTCACGAGCGGCGCGCTCGACCCTCGATGCAAAGTGGCCGTCTTCATGGGCGTCACCGACCCCAACACCGACACGTATCACCGTCAGTCGATGATCCTCGTGCCGATGGAGGCGCCGGGAGTCAGCGTCGTGCGCGGCCTACCGGTGTTCGGGCATTCCGAGGGCGGCGGTCATGGCGAGACGCTGTGGGACAATGTGCGGGTCCCGAAGGAGAACCTTCTCGGCGAGGAAGGAAGCGGTTTCGCGATCGCGCAGGCTCGCCTCGGCCCGGGCCGTATCCACCACTGCATGCGTGCCATCGGGATGGCCGAACGCGCGCTCGATCTCATGTGCATGCGGGCGCAGACGCGCGTCGCGTTCAAGAAACCGCTCGCCGATCAGGGTGTGGTGCAGGCGAACATCGCAGAGTCGCGCATGCAGATCGAACAGGCGCGACTCCTCACGATGAAGGCCGCGTGGATGATGGATACGGTCGGCAAGAAGAACGCGCGGACGGAGATTGCCGCGATAAAGGTCATCGCGGCTCGGGTTGCGACCGACGTGATCGATCGCGCGATCCAGCTGTTCGGCGGAGCGGGCGTCACCGACGACTGGCCGCTCGCGTCGATGTACGCGCACGCACGCACGCTGCACCTGGTCGACGGTCCGGACGAGGTCCACCTGCGTCAGATCGCGCGCAACGAGCTCGGGAAGTACGCCCACCTCCGCCCGGCCGGCTTCTGAGCCAGGCGCAGATCCGCAGGCCCGGTCGCAGACCGGACGGAGGTCGTAGCCGCATGAACATGGGACGCACGCGATGAAGGTGCGGATCGGGTACGGGCTCGGAAACCTGCGTCGGCTCGATGGTGACGCGCTGGGCGCGCTCGCCGGTGGCCTCGAGCGCAATGGCTTCGACTCGCTCTGGCTGTCGGAACGGATCAGCGGTCCCGCGCCCGATCCCGTGGTCGCGCTGACGTTCGCGGCGGCGCGGACGAGCAAGATCAAGCTCGGTACGAGCGTCTCGGTGCTGCCCGGCCGGAGCCCGGCGCTCGTCGCCAAGGAGTGGGCGACACTCGACGTGCTGTCGGGAGGTCGGGCGCTACCTGCGTTCGGGCTCGGGATCGTGCACCCGGTCGAGCAGCAGGCATTCGGCGTCGAACGCGGAGACCGGGCATCGATCTTCGACGAGGCACTTCCGTTGCTTCGGCGCCTCTGGGCGGAGGACGACGTCGATCACGACGGACGCTGGTTCCACTACGAGCACATGAACGTGCTGCCCAAACCCACACATCCGCTCGACGTGTGGCTCGGCGGCCGCGCACCCGCAGAGTTGCGCCGCGTGGGCCGCCTGGCCGACGGCTGGCTCGCGAGCTTCGCGACGCCCGACCAGTGCAAAGCCGGTCGCATCGCGATCGAGGACGCGGCGGAGGCGGCGGACCGCGAGATCGATCCCGAGCACTTCGGCGTGATGGTGCTGTACGCACGCAAGGAGCTGCCCGACGCCTTCGCACATGCGATCCGGAGCCGGAATCCCGACGTCGAGATCGACGACCTCGTCGCGCGCGGATGGTCGGAGCTGCACGATCTCTGCTCCCGCTACATTGCAGTCGGATTTTCGAAGCTCGTGCTCGTCCCGCTGAATGAGCCCGGCGACTGGGACGACGAGCTCGCCGCGAGCGCCGCCGTGCTACTCCCGCTGCAGGGCTAGGCGTCGAGGAAGCGCCGCAGGCCGACGATCGAGCCGATCACCCCGATCGCCGCGCCGATCGCCAGCACGAGAATTCCGATGCCGAGCGCGTCCGCGGACGTGACCCGGAAGGTCGAGAGCAGCGAGTGCTGGTTACTCAACAGGTTCGCGATGATGATCTTGAGCGCCCAGACGAGCCCGAACGCGAAACCCGCCCCGATCGCACCCTGTACAAGACCCTCGGCCATGAACGGCACGCGCACGAACCAGTTCGACGCGCCGACGAGCTTCATCACCTCGATCTCGCGTCGACGCGCGAAGGTTGCGAGGCGAATCGTGTTGACGATCAGGAACAACGACGATGCAAGCAGAACGCTCGCCATCGAGATGAAGGCGAGCCGTATCCACCGGGTCGCGGTCAGCAGGCGCTTGATCTGCTGCGCGGCGGTGATGACGGTCGCGACGTTCTGCTGATCCTGATAGCGAAGCGCCAAGGGAGCCGTGAGCTCGGCCCGTTGGGGCTCGACGCGGAACGACTCCGGCAAGTCGCTCGGCTTGGTGGATTCGACCAACGCGGGCTGGTCGGCGAAGTCCTTCTTGAAGATGTTGTACGCGTCCTGCTGGTTCAGGTACTTGTACGACTTCACCTGCGGGTCGGCCTTGAGCTCCGTCTCGATGACCTGCACCTGTTTCTTCGTCGATCCGACCTTCATGAAGATCTCGAGCTCGATGCCGTGTTTCCATTGTTGCGTGCCGTGATCGACCGTCGCCGACACGAGCAGAATCCCGCCGAACAGAAACAGCGAGATCGCGACGGTGATGATGCCGGCGATCGTCATCAACAGGTTGCGCCGCAGCGAGATCAATGTCTCGCGCGCGAAATAGGCGAGCCGCGACATCAGCT
>JAUZEM010000444.1 GCA_030839005.1 Actinomycetota bacterium
TCCCCCCGGTCGGCTGCATCTTGTGGGCAGTACCGTGACTGTCATGCCGCGCAAGCGCGAGCTCGCGGAGTACGAAGCCAAGCGCGACTTCGGCGCGACCCCGGAACCTCCGGCGCGCGGCGCTCCCCGCCGGTCGCGATCGCGGTCGAGCCCCGCCCCGCGCTTCGTCGTTCAGGAGCACCATGCCCGCTCCTTGCACTGGGATCTGCGGCTCGAGCGCGACGGCGCGCTTGCGTCGTGGGCCGTTCCCAAGGGCATTCCCGTCGACCCGGCGCACAATCACCTCGCGGTGCGCACCGAAGACCATCCGCTCGAATACCTCACGTTCCAAGGCCAGATCCCGGCCGGCGAGTACGGCGGTGGGTCGATGGGCGTGTGGGACACGGGCACGTTCGAGACCCACAAGTTCGACGACGACGAGGTGATGGTCACCCTCCACGGCGAGCGGGTGCACGGTAAGTACGTGCTGTTCCGCACTCGCGGCGATCAGTGGATGATCCACCGCATGGACCCGCCCGCGGAGCCGGGCCGCCGCGCGCCCCCGAACGACCTGCGGCCGATGCTGGCGACGCTCGCCGCGCAGCGACCCCGCGGCGACGGTTGGGCGTGGGAGCTGAAGTGGGACGGCATCCGCGCCCTCGGATACGTCGACGGCGGGCGAATCCGGCTCGTGAGCCGCAACGGGAACGACGTGACCCGTCGCTACCCCGAGCTACGCCGGATCGGTGAGGTATTCGGCGCGCGCGACGTCGTGCTCGACGGCGAGATCGTCGCGTTCGACGACGCCGGCCGTCCGAGTTTCGAATTGCTGCAGCGGCGCATGCACGTCGAGAGCGAGTCGACGATTCGACGGCTTTCGCGTGAGGTGCCGGTCACGTACGTGTTGTTCGACGTGCTGTGGCTCGACGGCCATTCGACCATGGACCTGCCGTACACCGACCGGCGGGCGCGCCTGCGCGAGCTAGAGCTGAACGGTGCGTCGTGGCAGACGCCGCCGCACGAGGTGGGCGACGGTAGTGCGACGAGCGAGGTGAGCCTCCGCTTCGGGCTCGAAGGTGTCGTCGCAAAACGCCTCGACGCGCGCTATGAGCCCGGGCGACGATCGCACGCGTGGGTCAAGGTCAAGAACCAGCTCCGCCAGGAGTTCGTCGTCGGCGGCTGGCAGCCGGGCGAGAAGGGCCGGACCGGCAGTATCGGATCGCTGCTCGTCGGCTACTACGAGGGCGACGTGTTGAACTACGCGGGCAAGGTCGGCAGCGGGTTGTCGGGTGCCGTCATCGCCGACCTCGAACGACGGTTCGCCGAGTCCGCGCGCGACGACAGCCCGTTCGCCGCCGGTCGCGTTCCCAAGGGCGTGCGGTTCGTCGATCCCGCGGTGGTCGTGGAGGTTCGCTTCACCGAGTGGACGGCATCGGGCAACATCCGTCATCCCACGTTCTTGGGTATCCGCACCGACAAGTCTCCGCGCGAAGTGGTACGGGAACGACCCGACGACCTCGCTGCAAGCGAAGAGGTCGCACGGGCGGACGGCCCTTCCAAGCGAGTTTGAGCCCAGGAGCATCGCGGTAAGTTGGCCGTAATAGGCGCCCAGGAGGAGGACGGGATATGGAAGACCACGCGGTGGGCCCGGACCTGTCGTTGTCGACGGATCGTTCCGGAGCTCGAGCCGTCGTAACGGTCAAAGGCGAGCTCGACGCCTATTCCGCACCCAGCCTCGAAGAGGAGGCCTCCCGCCTGCTCGCCGACAACATCTCGGAGCTCGTGCTCGATCTCTCCGGGACGAGGTTCCTCGATTCGTCCGGGCTGCGCGCGATCCTCACCGCGCAACGCCGGCTCTCCGACCGCGAGGGCCGGCTCGCGCTCCGCGCGCCGAGCGAGCCCGTCCGCCGGTTGCTCGACATCACCGGGCTCACCGACCACTTCGTCGTCGAGTCGTAGGTCATGGCACCCGCAGAGACTCGCGAAGACGCCGTCCGGCTGCGCGTGCCGGCCGCACTCGAGTATGTCCGCATCGTTCGCCTGACGGGTTCAGGCGTCGCGAGCCGGCTCGGATTCGACATCGAGGAGATCGAGAACCTCCGGGTCGCGCTCGACGAGCTGGCGAGCATGACCATCGACGTGGCGAGCGCCGGCGAGCTCGAGATCACCTTCTCCACGACCGACACCGAGTTGCGCATCGTCGGACGCGCGCCCATCGCAAAAGGGGTCGAGGTCGGCGTCGAGCCACTGACGGCGCAGATCCTGAAGGCCGTCATCGACGACTACGACCTCCGGACCGACGATGGCTTCGTGTGCTTCTCATGTGTGACCCGCAGGCCGCCGATCTGAGATGTCACTGTCCGCGGAGGAGCGCGCGCATTCGAGAGCCAAGTTCGAGGAGTACCGGCGAACCGGCGACCGGAAGCTGCGCAACGAGCTGATCGAGGCGCACAAGTCGCTCGCCTCGCATCTCGCGCGCCGCTACGCGAACCGCGGCGAGCCCTTCGACGACCTCCTACAGGTCGCCTACCTCGGCATGCTGAAGGCGGTCGAGCGGTTCGACCCGGACCGCAACCTCGAATTCTCGACCTATGCGACGGTGACCGTCGAAGGCGAGCTGAAGCGGCACTTCCGGGACAAGACGTGGTCGGTGCGCGTACCCCGCCGTCCGCAGGAGCTGCATCTTCGCCTCGGCGGCGTGGTCAACGAGCTGTCTCAGCGTCTCGGCCGCGCGCCCCGCATCCCCGAGGTCGCGGTCGAGCTGGGAGTGGCCGAGGAAGAGGTGCTCGAAGCGATGGAAGTCGGCGGCGCATACCGCTCGTCGTCCCTCGACACGCGCCCCGGCGAGAACGGTGAGCCGACGGCGATCGAGCGACGACTCGGCGCGGAGGATCGCGGCTTCGATATCGCGGAGCACCGCGTGCTGCTCGAGACAGTTCTCGCCGATCTATCCGAGCGCGAACGCACCATCGTCGAGCTGCGGTTCTTCTACGACAAGACGCAGACCGAGATCGCCGAGGAAGTCGGCATCAGCCAGATGCACGTCTCGCGGCTGCTCGCGCGCACGCTCATCCAACTGCGCGAGCGGCTCGAAACCCTCGACGCGTAGCTCAGTTCGCGTGCTCGTGCGCGTCGTCGAGGCACGCATGGCATTCGACCTCGAGCGTGGCGTGCTCGATCCCGAACTTCGTCGCGAGCATGCGCTTGAGGTCGCCGGCGCGCAATTGCGCGTCGTGCAGGCTGAGCGGCCCGCGGAGCACCACGTGCGCCGACAAGGCCGCTTGCGCGCTCCCAGTCGTCCATAGATGGAGATGGTGAACAGCCTCGACACCGGCTTCCGACGAAAGTGTGTCGCGAACGGCCGCGACGTCGAGGTCGGCGGGAACGGCCTCGAGCAGGACGCGACCCGCGTCGCGCAACAATTGCCAGGCCGCGGCGATCACGAGCACCGAGATGACGATCGAGGCCGCGGGGTCGAGCCAGCCGGCCCCGAAGAGCGCGACCCCCGCCCCCGCGACCATGACGCCGATCGAACCCAACGCGTCGGTGAAGAGGTGCCAGAAGGCGCCGCGCAGGTTCATACTGCCGTGCGCGTGGCGGAAGAGCGCTCGGGCGCTCGCGGCGTTGACGATCAAGCCGATCGCGCCGACGACGAACACTCCGGACGCGGAGAGCTCAGGCGGGGAACCGAGACGGCGAAACGCCTCGATGATGACGACGACCGCGCCGGCGAACAGCAGCAGGCCGTTTCCCTGCGCGACGAGCACCTCCGTGCGCGCGAACCCGAACGTGTGCCGTTCGGTCGGTGGGCGGTGCGAGATGCGCAATGCGGCGTACGCGACCGAGAGCACAACCACGTCGGTCGCCATGTGCGCGGCGTCGGCGAGCAATGCGAGCGATCCGAATGCGAAACCACCCGCGACCTCGACCGCGAGGAAGACGGCGTTCGCGACGAGGGCGAACACCAGGGCGCGACCACGGGCGTGTCCCAACGTGTCGATTCACGAATTCTACGTGCGCGAGCAGCTACGGATGCCCCGGACCGAGGCGTTCGGCGCGCGCCGCCTCCCGGGCGAACAGGTCCTCGACGTCGCGTCGCATCTTCTCCTCGGCGGGCGGCCAACCGTTCGGGCTGACGCGACCGTCGATGCTCGACAGCTCGACCGGTCTTCGCTCGTTCGAAGCCTGGTAGACCGCGAAGCAGAGTTGCAGCGCCCGGGTCGCGGTCTCGGGGGCGAGATCCGGTGCCTCCCCCGCGAGCAACCCGTCGATGAACGCGGCCGCAGAGCGGCGAAAGGAGCCGTCGTACGACGCGTCGAGCTCGGCGAACGAAGTCTGGCGGCCGTCCTCCTCGTAGAGCACCACCGGCGCGAGCGCGATGTGCAGGTTGCCGCAGAGTCGGGTGACCCAGATGAACCCGCGCGTGCCCTGGACCTCGAAGAACTCGTCGGCGCCGTAGTAGTCGCTGCGAATGAACATGTCGGGCGCGTACGAGACCTCCATCATGCCGAGCAGGTCGTCGCGGTCGTACTCGAAGAGCGCGACGGTCGGCGCCTCGAAGAACAGCGGCCCTTGGCGAACGACCGACTGCACGCTGCGAATGTCGCGGTCGACGAGCCACAACGCCATCGCGTACTTGTGCATGACGTCGTCGAAGAGATGGCCACCCGGGCTCTCGGCGTTGAAGCGCCACGTGTACCCGGCGGGATCGAGATTGGCCTGGAATCGCGACTCCGTGCGCCCCACGACCGTCTTGATCCGCACGACGGTCGGCGTGCCGATCGC
>JAUZEM010000310.1 GCA_030839005.1 Actinomycetota bacterium
GCCCGACGGCGCGGCGATCGCGGCAAGTGCGGGAGTCATCGCCCTGGTGGGCGGCGCGGCCATTGCCGTGTTCACCTCGCCGCGGTCATGGCGCACCGAGGTGTGATGGCCGAGGTGTGATGGCCGAGGTGTGATGGCCGAGGTGTGATGGCCCAGGCGTGACGGTTCGTGACCGGTCGAAGGCGTAACGCCTTCAGCCGGAGCGGAGCATCCGACGCCCCGAGGTCGCCTGCTCGGCGTCGAGCGACGCTTCCAGCTCGGAAGCATGCCCGTGCAGCGCGCCGATCCGATCGGCGACGCGCTCGACGTGCTCGTTGCGAAGGTCGGGGAACATCGGCAGGGAGAGCACGCTCGCGGCCACGGCGTCGGTCGTCGGGAGGGGCTCGGTGTCGAGATGCCCGTAGGCGAACTGCCGATGCACGGGGGGGTCGAAGTACTGGCGGGTGTCGATGCCCTCCGCCTTGAGGGCGCGGGCCAGCGTGTCGCGCGTCAGCCCGAGCCGTTCGGGGTCGACTGTGATCGTGAAATCCTTGAAGGTGCTGACGTCTCCGACAGGCACCTCCTGGAACCCGATTCCCGGGATCTCCTCCAGGTAGGTGCGGTAGAGACCGGCGAGGTACCGGCGGCGTTCGAGGGTACCGGCGAACTTGCGGAGCGATTCGAGCGCCATGGCCGCGTGGAATTCGGACATGCGCGCGTTCAGCCCGGCGAACTGTGTGTCGTAGTTGCCGGGATTTCCGTAGTCGCGCCCGATGCGCATTCGCTCGGCGAGCGCGTCGTCGTTCGTTGCGATCAGTCCGCCCTCGCCCGCGACCAGCACCTTGGTGGGCGTGAGGCTGAAGACCTCGGCGGCGCCGAAGCTGCCGATCGGTGTCCCGCCCGCGACCGCGCCGAGCGCGTGCGCGGCATCGAACAACACCGGCACGTCGAATGCCGCCGCGAGCTCGATCACACGGCGCGGATGGCAGGGTGCGCCGAAAACATGGGTCGCGACGAGTGCACTCGCTCCTTCGAGCAGCGACGCGGCGTGCGCGAGGTCGAGTTGGAACGTCTCGCGCGAGCACTCGGCGAACACCGGCGTGCACCCGTTCCATACGGCGGCGTGCGCGGTCGCCGAGAAAGTGAAGCTCGGCATGACCACCCGACCGCGTCCCTCGGTGAGGGCTTGCAGCACCAGCATCAGCCCCGAGGTGCAGGAGCTGACCGCCACGACGTGCCGGGTGCCGACGCGCTCTGCGATGCGATCCTCGAGCTCGGCGACGAGTGGTCCGTTCGTGAGCATGCCGCATTCGTACGAGGGCTCGAGCCGCCGCATCACATCTTCTATCGGTGGCCGAGTCGGCCTCGCGAACGCGAGTCCGTGCGCGAACGCGGGCGTACCTCCGAGCAATGCAGGTCGCGAGGAGGTCTGGGCCCGCCGGACGATCACCGGCCCGGTGAGGTCGATGATCTCCGCCGGCAGCTGGTAGTCAGCCGTACCTTGGACGACGCGATGGAGGTCGGCGGTGGCCGCATCGAGACGGCACGGGACCCCGCATTCCGTCAGCATCTGCTCGAGCAGGCGCGCGACGACGGGGTCGACCGCCTCCGCGCAGTGGCGGGTGAGCAGGTCGAGGAACGAGCGCACCGTGCTCTGATCGGACGAAGTTTTCGAGGTGAGCCCGCTGATCGACGGGTGCCACGTGGGGGACCGGACTTCCGCGTCGTCCTCCAACTGCTCGTGCAATCGTTCGCCCGGCCGCGTGCCCACGATCTCGATGTCGATGTCCTGACCCGCGCGGTATCCCGCGAGCCGGATCATCTGGCGGGCCAGGTCGATGATCTTGACGGGCTGGCCCATGTCGAGCACGAAGACCTTGCGCTCCTCCGCCATCGCACCGGCCTGGAGCACGAGGCTGACCGCTTCTTGGATCGTCATGAAGTAGCGGGTCATGTCGGGATCGGTGACGGTGACCGGGCCGCCTTCGACGATCTGGCGGAAGAACGTCGGCACCACGCTGCCGCGGCTGCCGAGCACGTTGCCGAACCGAACTGCTGCGAACGGCAGCTGGTGTTCGGCTCCCACACCGAGCACGACGAGCTCGGCGGCGCGCTTGCTCGCGCCCATTACCGAGCACGGCGCCGCGGCCTTGTCAGTCGAGATGTGGACGAGCCGGCATCCGTACTCGCCCGCGATGCGAGCGAGGGTGTACGTGCCCAGCACATTTGTTTGCACGGCCTCGACCGCGTGGGTCTCGAGAATCGGTACGTGCTTGTGCGCGGCGGCGTGGAACACGACCTCGGGACGATGCCGCGCGAAGACCTCTCGCAGCCGCGCCGGGTCGCGAATGTCCGCAAGCACAGCCTCGCCCTGGCCGAGCGAGGTCACGGTCTCGAAGAGCAGGCTCTCGTCTCGGTCGAGCAGCACGAGGCGCGCGGGTCCGTACCGCAGCACCTGGCGCGCGATCTCACTGCCGATCGACCCGCCGGCGCCGGTGACGAGCACGACGGCGCCGCTGATGTACTCGGCGATGTCGACCGGGTCGACCGGGGCGTGTTCCCGGCCGAGGAGGTCGGCGAGGTCGAGGTCGCGCAGGTTCTTGACGAGCACGTCGCTGAGCGAGTGGGCACCCTCCGAGAGGAGCTTGACCTGCGCGTCGGTCTTCAGCGCCCGTTCGACGACCTCCCGCATCTGTTCGCGCGAGGAGTTCGGCAGGGCGATCAGGATGCGATCGATGTTCAGTTTCCGGCAGATCTCTTCGAGCTCGTGCGTCACGCCGAGCACCGCGATCCCGCGCAGTGAGCGTCCGGTGAGTTGCGCGTCGTCATCGACGAAGCCGACGACGGTCGAGTCGGCAAGGGCACGACCGTTCAGCTCGAGGGCGAGCGCCACACCGAGGTCGCCGGCGCCGACAATGACGGTGCGCAACCGGTTCGAACGGCCGACGCGCTGTCGTTCGAGCGCGAACAGCCGCGCCTGGAAGCGAATTCCGCCGCAACCGACCAGGATCAATAGCGCCGCGATCGGCGGTGCGCTGAGGAGCGGCAGCGTGACATCCCGCAGGTTCGCGACCCACGCGAGCTCGAAGGTCGCGGCCAGTGTTCCGACCGCGCACGCTACGAAAACGCGAAGTGCCTCATCGACGGAGGCGTAACGCCAGACCGGTCCGTAGAGCCCGACGATCTGATTGACGACGAGCTGCGTGAGGACCGGGATCACGATGTACGGCAGTGATCCGCGGATCCCGAACGGGATCGCGCCCTCGAAACCCGCGATCAGCGCGACGAGCCACGAAAACGCGACGACGCCCGCATCGAGGGCGCGCAAACTCGTGGTTCCCCGGCCTTGCGCCACGCCGTAGACGGTCCGCGCGAGCGTCTGGTGCGGCGCGGGAACCAGCTTCCGCGTCTGCAATGCCCCATCTCCCCGTTGGCCGATCTCCCGGAGGAGACCTCTCACCCGGTCCCGCGTTCCCGCCTGCCAAATCCTGGCTTAGGCGTGTGGTGAGCGTCAACCCCTCCGACCCAGTTTGCCACTCCGAGCGCGCACCGAATGCCCCGGAAATGTGCGAACTGTGGCCAAATCGATATCAACAATCGGTCGGACTTCGATCCCCGGTCGCCCATTCCGTCGGACGCGCCGACCGGTCTGCCACTACGAGTGGCAGACCGGCCCTCATCTGTGTCAAATCTGTCCCGGTGATCGCTGGCGACGAAATCGGGGACTCAGGAATCTGGGGGTCTCAGGGGCCCGCCACCTTGGTCGAGGTCGACGGCCTCGTCGTCGGCGTGGTGCCGGAGCCGGGGTTGACGTTGAGCAGCGGCGTGAGGTTCTGGTCGAACGGCAGGATGACCGTGCTGGTGTTCGGCGAGGTCACGATCGACTTCAACGCCTGGATGTAGGTGAACTGCAGATACTGCGGCGTCAGCTGCGACTGCGAGCAGTTGGTGAGCGAATTGGGGACGACGGTCTGGGCCCTTATCCCGTTGCGGGAGACCGTCGCGGCCTTTCCGCCGCACGCCAGGATCTGCTGCGAATCCGCCGTCGCCAGGGCCTGGATACGCGCGATGTCGGCCGCCTGCTCGGCGGTCGCGAGCTCGAACCTCTGCTGCTCCGCGTTCTGCTGAGACGCTACCTTCGAGTTGACGGCCGTCTGGAGCTGGGTGCTGAGGGCGACCTCGCGGAGTTGGAAGTCCTGGAGGAGCAAACCCCGCGGTTCGATCTTGGCCCTCAGGCATTTGGCGGCGTCCGACTCGATCGTGCGCCAGTCGGTCGTGGCCGCGTCGATCATGGGATACAGCGTGAACTGGGTGCGGATGCACGATCGGGCCGAGGGTCGAACCACTGCGTTCGCGTAGTTCGTTCCGAGGTTCCTGTATACGAATGTCGCCTGTTTCGGATCGACCCGGTACAAGACGGTCGCATTGACGTTCGCGGCCCCGCCGTCGGATCCGAGCACGGAAACGGAGTCGTCCGTGCTGCCCTTGGCGCCTTCTCCGACATTGGATGTCATCGTGTAGTTCTGCACGCGCACCGACATCGAATACGTGGTCGTGAACGGAAGCGTGATGTGGAAGCCGGCGCCGATCGGGTCGCCCGAGTGCCCGAGGGTGACGGGCACCGCCACGTTGCCCGGCTGGACGACGTGGATCGAGGTCCACACGAACGCGATCACGAAGATCGTGGCGAGGAAGATGCCCAGACGCTTCCACGAACGCGGTCCGAGGGTGCCGTCCGCGTAGCGCGGCCGCCTGAGGCCCACCGCGACCAACGCGGCGCTGATCGCGGTGAACAGCCGATCGCGAAGGAACGCGGTCAGTGAGGGCCCGGTCTTCACGTCCCGGTCACGAGGATCCCTGACCATGCCACCGATCGACGCCCGGGTCTTGGGCTGGGGCGGCTGCTGCGGCCTCGACCCGTCCGTCGGCTTCGATTCGTCGTCGCCGTTCGCCTCGACCACCCGTCTGCCCTCCTGGTTTCACGGACCTGCCACCGAGATTCGTGCGATGGTAATGCGCGCCGGGGCCGCGCCTACACGCGTCGATCGGCGTTCCGACGGCCGAGAACACCCTGAAGGGGCTAGTGCTTCGACCATTGGCGGCGAAATTGCGCGATCTCGCCCGGCGCGTAGAAGTGCCGCGCGTACCGGGAGCTGTAGGCCTCGTCCAGGAGCTGCCCGGGCAATCGCGCCGCCGCGAGAAACTCGCGGTAGACGGGAGCAAACCGACCGCTGGCGCCGTCGTTGCGGCGGGGGACGGTGACGGGCGCGGCCAGCCCGAGGAACGAGGCGAGCACGCTCGGCGCGCACCCGAAGCTCTCGAGACGCAGGAGCAACAGCCGAACCGCGGGAGTCGCGACGATGCCGTGGCCGGCGCCCGGGTCGAACGCCTGGGCGAATGCGTCGATACCGACCGCGGTGCCGAACTCCCGGTCGAACCAGCGCTGTGGCGCCCGCAACCAGTGTTCCGAGACGAAACGGTCGGTCAGATCCTTCACCGTCGGCGAGTCCGCAAGGGCACCGGACCGACGCGCCGCATGAAAGTACGCGGACACGGCCTGTGCCACTGGCTCGCGAACAGTCGTG
>JAUZEM010000473.1 GCA_030839005.1 Actinomycetota bacterium
GTGGCGCCACTGTCGCCGCAGCCGACGACCGAGCCGGCGCCCGAACCCACCGTCGTGGACCGGGTCCTCGCACCGGTGGCCGTCGTGGCCGAGACCTACGTCGTGGTGCCGGCCACGGATGGCGGCACGTGGTTGCTACCCGGCTACCGGTTCACCTTCGACGACGGGTCCAGCCGTAGCGTCATCGCCGTCGCCGGGCCACCGCCCGTCGAGGCCGCGAGCCCTCCGGCGACGACCTGCGCCGATGGACCAAACTGTGGGATCGCCGACTACGTGGGCCTGCCCGAGGATCAGGCCGCCGCCCGCGCCACGGCGCAGGGAATGGCGTACCGGGTGGCTGAGCGCGACGGCGTCGAGCAGTTGCTCACGGCCGACTACAGCGCGGATCGGGTCAACGTCGCCATCACCGGCGGCACCGTCACCCGCGCCTGGTTGGGTTGAGCCCCCGGCCCCGTGACGGGAGTCCCCCTCAGGTAGCCTGGTCGGCCGCATGTTCGACACGCTCTCCGACCGCTTCGAAGGCATCTTCAAACGGCTCCGGGGCAAGGGTCGGCTGTCCGAGCAGGACGTCGACGAAGCCCTGCGCGAGATCCGGCGCGCCCTCCTCGAAGCCGACGTCAACGTGCGCGTCGTGAAGTCGTTCATCCGTCGGGTGAAGGAGCGCGCGATCGGCGCCGAGGTGGCAAAGGCGCTCGATCCGGGCCAACAGTTCATCAAGATCGTGCACGAGGAGCTGGTGACGACGCTCGGCGGCACCACAGGGAAGCTCACGATGAGCCCGAAGCCGCCGACCGTCCTGATGCTCGCCGGGCTCCAGGGCTCGGGTAAGACGACCGCGGCGGCGAAGCTCGCGCGTCTGCTGAAGTCGCAGGGCCTGCACCCGCTGCTGGTCGGTGCCGACTTGCAGCGCCCGGCCGCGGTCGAGCAGCTGCGCGTGCTGGCCGGTCGTGTCGACGTGCCCTTCTACAGCGAGGCGACGGATCCCGTGCGCGTCGCGCGCGGCGCGATCGCGGAGGCGCAACGGCTCGGCCGCAACTTCGTGATCGTCGACACCGCGGGTCGATTGCAGATCGACACCGAGCTGATGGACGAGCTCCGCGCGATCGACGCCGCGGTCGAGCCGCACAACACGCTCCTCGTCGTCGACGCGATGACGGGACAAGAAGCGGTGAACGTCGCCGAGGCCTTCAACGAGGCGGTCGGTCTCGACGGCGTCATCCTCACCAAGATCGATGGCGACGCCCGCGGTGGCGCGGCGCTCTCGGTGAAAGAGGTGGTCGGCAAGCCGATCCTGTTCGCAGGTACCGGCGAGAAGCTCGACGAGTTCGAGCCGTTCCATCCCGACCGCATGGCCAGCCGCATTCTCGGCATGGGCGACGTGATGACTCTCATCGAGAAGGTGGAAGCGACCTTCGAGGAGGACGAGAAGCGCAAGGCCGAAGAGCTCGTACAGAGCGGCCGGTTGACGCTCGAGGACTTCCTCGAGCAAATGCAGCAGATCAAACGCATGGGCCCGCTCCAGGGTGTGCTCGGGATGCTCCCGGGCGTGCCCAAGGAAATCCGCAACGCGGAGATCGACGACAAGGAGATCGCGCGCGTCGAGGCGATCATCCGCTCGATGACGCCCGAGGAACGCCGGCGCCCCGAGCTCATCAACGGTTCGCGGCGCCTCAGGATTGCGCAGGGGAGCGGTACTTCGACCAGCGAGATCAACAATCTGCTCAAGCAGTTCAAGCAGGTGCAGCAGATGATGAAGGGAATGGGCGGCCTGACCCGAAAGGGCAAGCGGGCCAAGATCGGCAAGGGAAAGTCGAAGGGACCGACGATGCCTGCCGGCGAACTTCGGAGTGGCGGTCTTCCGGGCTTTCCGGGCCTGTGACCTAGACTCCCTCCGCCATTGTCGAAGAGGAGTCTCATTTGGCTGTCAAGATCCGTCTGATGCGCGTCGGCAAGAAGAAACAGCCGACGTATCGCGTTGTCGTTGCCGATGCCCGTAGTCCTCGCGACGGCCGTTTCCTCGAGATCCTCGGCCAGTACGCGCCGCGGCAGGAGCCGTCGCTCGTGACCATCGACAGCGAGCGCGCGTTGCACTGGCTGAACGCCGGCGCCCAGCCCACCGAGAGTGCGGCGAAGATCCTCCAGATCGCCGGTGTGTGGGATGCGTACCAGGAGGCGAACGGCAAGGCCGCGGTCTCGCGGCCGAAGGCGAAATCCAAGCCGAAGACCATGAAGGAGGCGCCCGCCGCCGAGCCGCCCGCGGCGGCTTCTGACGGGGCGCGCGACGACACCGTGCAGGCGCAGGCATGAGCGACGAGGACGACGACGATTTCGAGGACGACGACTTCGAAGAGGATGACGACTTCGAGGACGACGACGTCGCACCCGAGGGGAACCGCGTCGTCGGAGCGCGAGCCCGCGCCTCGGTCGAGCACATCGCCCGCCATCTCGTCGACGACCCCGACGGAGTGTTCGTCGACGCGAACGAGCGCGGCGACAACGTCACGTTGCTCGTGCACGCGAGTCCGGGCGACCTCGGTCGCATCATCGGCAAGCGCGGTCGCGTCATCCAAGCGGTGCGCCAGGTCGCGCGCGCGGCGGGCGCAACAGAAGACGTGCGCGTCACGGTCGACGTCGCGGAGTAATCGGCTCCGGTCGGGAAGAGGCGACGGTCGTGCGGCTCGAGGTGGGGCGCGTCGGACGCGCGCTTGGCCTGCGCGGTGAGGTCGTCGTCACTCCCGTGAGCAACATCGCGGACCGGTTCGCACCGGGTTCCACCTTGTGGATCGACGGTCGCGCGTACGTGATTGCGTCGGCGCGTCCGAATCAGCACCGCTTCGTCGTACGTTTCGAAGGCGTCGAGGACCGCGACGCGGCCGACGCGCTGCGAAGCAAGATCGTGGAGGCCGAGCAGCTGACGGAACCGCCCGAGGGCGAGCTCTGGGTTCACGAGCTCATCGGATCCGAGGTGCGCGACCGTTCCGGCGTGTCCCTCGGGCACGTGGCGGCGGTCGAAGCGAACCCCGCTCACGATCTCTTGGTGCTCGACGGCGGACGGCTCGTCCCGATGGTGTTCGTCGTTTCGTTCGAGTCCGGCGTGGTCGTGGTCGACCCGCCGGAAGGCCTGTTCGACCTCTGACGTGAACCGTGCGCATCGACATCTTTTCGATCTTTCCCGAGTATCTCCGCCCGCCGTTGCAGGTGTCGCTTCTCGGACGCGCGCGCACGGCCGGCCTGCTCGATGTGCGCATACACGACCCACGCACCTTCACGGCCGACCGGCATCGGAGCGTGGACGACGAGCCGTTCGGCGGCGGTGCAGGGATGGTGATGATGGCGGAGCCGATGTTCGCGGCGGTCGACGCGGTGCAGCCGGCGCGGCC
>JAUZEM010000516.1 GCA_030839005.1 Actinomycetota bacterium
CGGTACTCGCTGATTGGACGCGAGCTCGCGCACGACGGCGCGTGTCTGCATCTTTCGGCGAGCGACGTGCAGGGCGCGATCGCGGTGGTTGCATGCGACAAGCCGCCGGTTGGGACGGTCGCCGCGCTGCTCGAACACAACGCGCCTGCGGTCATCATGTCGGATGGTTCGATCAACCCGGGTACCGATCCGGCAACGGGTGAACTGATCGACCTGGTTGGCGCGTTCCAGGTCGCCGCCGATCCCGACGCCAGGAAGCGAACACGTTACGCGCTTCATGGCTGTCCGGGTTACGGCAGCTGCGGCGCGATGTACACGTACAACACGATGCAGTCGTTCATCGCGGTACTCGGCTTGGAGCCGCTGCACATGGTGGCACCAACCTCTGACGACGCCCGAAGAGTCCAAGTGTTTCCCGAACAGCTCGTCGACTACCTGATCACCATGACGTCTCGCACGATCAGGCCCCGCGACATCGTGACCCCTGTCGCGCTGCGGAATGCGCTCACGGCGACGCTCGCGCTCGGCGGCTCGACGAACGTCGTCCTGCACAGCGTCGAGATCGCCCGCGCCGCGGGAATCGATCTGTGGCGCGACGTCATGAGCCAGTCCGAGTTCAACGCGCTCGCGCGGCGCGTCCCCATCTTGGCCAACCTACGGCCGTTCGGCGACTTCTACATGGTCGACATCGACCGCGTGGGCGGACTCCAGGTGGTTATCAAAGAGCTGCTCGCCGCCGGACTGCTCGACGGCCATTGCATGACCTGTACCGGCGAGACCCTGGCCGGGCAGCTCGCACGACTCGATCCTCCTGCACCCGATGGAACGATCGTGCACAGCGTTGCAGCGCCGTACAAAACCACCGGAGGACTGCGTCTGCTGCATGGCAATCTTGCGCCCGAGGGTGGTGCAGTCATCAAGGTCGCAGGCATCGAACGCGGCCTCGAAGCCGGCGTCTTCGTCGGCCGCGCCCGTGTCTTCAACGGACAAGCCGCGCTCATCTCGGCGCTCGGCAACGAACCTGACTCCTTCCGCGACCGCGACATCTCGATTGTTCGATACGAGGGACCCCGCGGCTCGCCCGGAATGCCAGAGATGCTGGATCCCACGTCGAAGATCACCACCCTGTGCCGCCAGCGGAACATCACAGTTGCGTTGCTCACCGACGGTCGCTTCTCTGGCGGCTCCATCGGCCTTGTTGTCGGTCACGTCGCACCCGAAGCATTCCTCGGCGGACCCATCGCGCTCCTCGAAGACGGCGACACCATCGTGATCGACCTAAATACCGACCGGGTCGACTGTCGCGAACTCGAATCCGCTGACGAACTGCAAAACCGTCGGGCGGCCTGGCAACGAGCAACCGACACCAACAACGGTCTGCATCCACACGCCCGGCCCGTGACGAACCGGCTCCTCGCGAGAATGCGCGCAACCGCACGACCGGCCCTCGAAGGAGCAGGCACCGACTCACCCTGACCCGCCCGTCAGGTCGCCAGGACTCCACGCGCACAGAACTGCCTGATCGATCGGGAATACCGGCCGGGCGAAGTATCAGGCAGGCTGGGCGGGTGCCCGTTGCGGTGCTCCTGTGGGATTTCGGTGACACGCTCGTCGACGAGCGATGGATGCGTCAAGCGCCACCGGAGTTTCCCGACTGGTCGGACGCTTGGAACAAGGTTATGGAATCCTGCCCGGATGATTGGAACATTGGGCGGGCGGGCGGGCGGGCGAGCGAGACGTGTTCGCGGAGATGGGCGGGCTCACCGGCCTGAGTATTGACTTCGTTGAGCGCCACGCGGAAGCGTGCTGTCGTTCGATCACCTTCCACCCGTTCACTTGGCGGGTCGCCACTGAACGCCGTCTACCGCAGGCGCTGGTCACGGTGAATCCGGACCTGTTCGTCGAGCGCGTCGCTTCTCGGTACGGTCTGGGTCGGCGGCGAGAACGCGGTCGTGCCAGGCGTATCCCACCGCGCGCGCACGCCGGACCCGGCTCTCCCTCGGTTCTGCGCTGCGAATTCGAGTCGCAGGTCGAGCGTTCGTCGTCGACCTGTCGCACGCCGACTGGCGGATGCCTCATTCGCTGCTGGCGTCGTACCGCCGCTCGCCTTCGATCGCGGCGACTTCAGAACCGCCAACGCGCTGAACCCGGCGTCTCTTCGGCGGTACCGACCGCGGTCGCGGTGCGCGGCTTGACTTCGTAGACGAACCACGGCGGCGGACCGAGCGTCGGCGCGTTGAACGGCGCGGTGATGCCGGTTCCCGAGTCGTCGGGCTGAGCGGGCCATCCGCTCTTCGCCCACAACGCCGCGATCTCGGCCACGATCTTCGGGTCGGTCACGCGCCGGGCTTCGCCTGCGACCATCACGTCGAAGCCTTTCGTGGCGACGCTGATCGAGCAGCGCGGGTCGCGGGCAACGTTCTTCGCCTTGCGGGTGCGTTCGCCGGTCTGGAACCAGCATGAGCCCGCGTGCCAGAGCGCGCCCACGCTCGTCACGTGCGGGCTTCCGTCGACGTTCAGGGTCGTCAGCCAGAACGTCGAGCGGTTCGGCGAGCGCGGGTCGT
>JAUZEM010000577.1 GCA_030839005.1 Actinomycetota bacterium
TGCGAGAGCGGCTCGAGCCAGGCGTCCGTCATTCGTCACCTCACCGCCGGATCGTTGCACGTGGTGTCGTCTACGTCGAGACTGTGAATCAACTCTGCTACGCCTCAGCCGACGCTGACCGGCTCCCGCGCGGGTGTCGCGTACGTGGACGCCGCCGTGTGCACCGAGCGCCTGATCTGGCGCTCATGGGCGGCAAAGCCGAGTGCAAGGGCGATCAGCACCGCGATCGCTCCGAGGAGTGCCGCGATCCCGGTCCAGTACGCGATCTGACCGACGACCGACCAGCCCCATGCGTAGAGCAACAAGCCGCGCAGGGTCTCGCCGCGGAAGAGGGTCTGTACTTGGGCGGCGAGCTTGGCGTCGCCAGGATTCTTCTGTGACTGCGCGCTGACCTGCGAGTACGTCTGGCCGTTGGCGATGCCCTTGAGGTGGGCCTTGATGTACTGGTCCGCGTACGCCTTCGCCTTCGGTCCGTTGTCGACGGCTTGGCCCGCGTAGCGCTGAAGTCCCGGGAACTCCTGCGCGTCGAGCCCCGGGCTGCCCTTCGGCGGGAACTTGATCTGCTGCTCGGACAGCTGGCTGTGCACCATCTTGTGCGCAAAGCCCGAACCCCAGAGCAGGAGCCCGCTCCCGACCGACAGGACCAGGAACAAGACCGAACCGATGATCACCAATGTCGGTACGGTCCTCATCCATCTCTTGAGACGCATTGTGCTCTCCCGTTCGTCGTGAGCCGCGAGACGTGCGGCGCGTTCTGCCCTCATCGTCGTCAAATCGCGCCGCGACGGGCAGAGGCGATGCGCCGGGATCGAAGGGTCCAAGCGCGTCGGAGATTGGGACTTTGGTCCTCCCGCGTCACCACAGCGTGGCCATAACGTGCACCTGTGTTCGAGTATCCGGCCCGCTGGGAGAGCGATGTCGTCCTCGCCGACGGGGGGACTGCCCGGATCCGGCCGATTCGCCCCGACGACGAACCGTCGCTGTTGGCTCTCTACGAACGACTCAGCGACGAGTCGATCTATCTCCGCTTCTTCTCACCGGTGCCGCGCCCGACCGCGGTGCAGCTCGAACGCATCACGTCGATCGACTACGTCGATCACATGGTGCTCGTCGCGGAGCTCGGTGACGACATCGTCGCGGTCGCCCGCTACGACCGCGTCGCTCCCGACGAGGCGGAGGTCGCGTTCGCGGTCGCCGACGACCAGCAGCGGCGCGGCCTGGCCACGCTGTTGCTCGAACACCTCGCAGGCATCGCGCGGGCGAACGGCATCAGCACGTTCTCGGCCGACACGCTTCCGGGCAACGCGAAGATGCTGAACGTCTTCTCCGACGCCGGGTGGCAGGCCGAGAGTCGGTTCGAACAGGGCACGGTCAGGGTCCGTTTCGCGATTGCGGCGACGACAGCTTCCGTCGGCGTTGTGGAGGCGCGCGAGAGTCACGCGGAGTCGGCGTCGATGGCGCGATTGCTCGCGCCCCGTTCGATCGCGGTGATCGGCGCCGGCCGCCGGCCGGGACGGATCGGTCACGAGCTGTTTCGCAACCTGCTCGAGTACGGGTTCGAAGGTCCTGTGTACCCGGTACACCCGTCGTCGGTTTCTATTGCCGGTGTGCGCGCGTATGCGAGCGTTCTCGATGTACCGGACGCCGTCGACCTCGCGATCGTCGTTGTACCCGCGCCCGACGTTCCCGAGATCGCGCACGAGTGCGCCGAGAAGGGCGTACACGGCATGCTGATCATCTCGGCCGGATTCGCCGAAACCGGTCCCAAGGGCAAGGAGGCCGAGCGCGAGCTCGTCGCGCTGTCGCGGCGCAACGGCATGCGCATCATCGGCCCGAACTGCCTCGGCGTGGTCAACACCGCGCCCGATGTGCGAATGAACGCATCGTTCGCGCCCGTGCGACCCGTTGCGGGAAACGTGGCGTTCTTGTCGCAGTCGGGCGGGCTCGGGATCGAGCTGATGAGCCGCGCCGGTGAGCTCGGCATCGGGATCTCGCAGTTCGTCTCGGTGGGGAACAAGGCCGACGTCAGTGGCAACGACCTGCTGCAGTTCTGGGCGGACGACGACCAAACCGATGTGATCCTCCTCTATCTCGAGTCGTTCGGGAACCCGGGCAAGTTCGCCCGCCTCGCGCGCAACCTGGCCCGTGCCAAACCGATCGTCGCGGTCAAGAGCGGGCGTACCGCGGCCGGGAGCCGAGCGGCGTCGTCGCATACCGCCGCGCTCGCCGCCCCCGACGTCGCGGTCGACGCGCTGTTCCGGCAGGCGGGCGTGATCCGCGTCGACACGCTCGAAGAGTTGCTGTCCACTGCGATGGTGCTCGCGCACCAGCCACTGCCCGCCGGACGTCGGATCGCCATCGTCTCCAACGCCGGGGGTCCGGGCATCCTGGCCACCGACGCGTGTGCGGGTGCCGGTCTGGAGGTGCGAGAGCTCGACGCGGCGACGCAGGACGAGCTCCGGAAGATCGCCTCGTCCGGTGCATCCGTGCGCAATCCGGTCGACCTGGTCGCGGGCGCGACTGCAGAGCAATTCGAGGCCGCGCTCCGAATCACGCTTGCCGACGCGTCGATCGACGCGGTACTTGCAATCTTCGTTCCGCCGCTCGTGACGCGCGCCGAAGACGTAGCACGCGCGATTCTCCGTGCCGGCGACTCAGCGGATGGCAAGCCGATCGTGTCGTGCTTTTTGGGACACTCCGGCGTACCCGACGCACTTCGCGGCGACGAGGTGCGCAAGACGATCCCGTCGTTCGCGTTTCCCGAGACGGCCGTGCACGCGATCGGTCGCGTCGCCGATCTTGCGGATTGGCGCCGGCGTCCACCCGGGACCGTGCCACGGTTCACCGACATCGACATGGCAGGCGCGCGTTCGATCGTCGCGTCCGTTCTCGACGGTCAGCCCGCTGGCTCGTGGCTCGACCCCGCGGCCGCCGCGGCGTTGCTCGACTCCTTCGGCATTCCGGTCGTTGCGCATCGCGAGGTCTCCGACGTCGACCAGGCTCGGGTCGCGGCGCGCGAGCTCGGCTTCCCCGTGGCCCTGAAGGCAACGGCGCCGGATCTCGTGCACAAGAGCGACGTCGGCGGAGTCGTACTCGACCTGCACGACGAGGAAAGCGTCGCTCGCGCCTTCGACGCGATGTCTCGTTCCCTCGAAGGGGTGATGACCGGCGCGGCCGTGCAACCGATGGTCGGTGCCGGCGTCGAGGTCATCGTGGGAATCACTCACGATCCGTCGTTTGGTGCGCTCGTATTGTTCGGACTCGGAGGCCTGACCGCGGAGCTGCTCGCGGATCGTGCACTGCACCTGGTGCCGGTGACCGACGCCGACGCGTACGACCTCGTCCGATCGTTGCGCGGTTCGCAACTCCTGCTCGGCTATCGAGGACAGCCCGCAGTCGACCTCGCCGCGCTCGAGAACCTGATCCTGCGCGTCGGCGCCCTCGCCGACGAGATCCAGGAGATCGCGGAGATGGATCTGAATCCCGTCGTCGCGTCGGCGGACGGCGTCGTCGCGATCGACGTGAAGATCCGGGTCGCACCGGCGCGCGCGCAGGTCCCCGCAGACATGCGCCGGATGCGCACCTGAGCCTGATGCTCGTGCGAAGTACTCTCGGACGAGGCGACCGGAGAATCGATGAGTATTCGGGTGTTCTTGTTGGACGACCACGAGATCGTTCGGCGCGGCGTCCGCGAGCTCCTCGAGACGAACGACGACATCGAGATCGTCGGCGAAGCCGGCACCGCCGAGGAAGGGGTTTCCCGCATCCCGGCGACGAAACCCGACGTCGCGATCGTCGACATGAGGCTGCCCGACGGCAACGGTGTCGAAGTCTGCAGAGAGGTGCGCTCGATCGACGGCTCGATCCAATGCCTGATCCTGACGTCGTTCTCCGACGACGAGGCATTATTCGACTCGATCATGGCCGGGGCGGCCGGCTACCTCCTGAAACAGATCAAGGGGACCGATCTCGTCGATGCCGTCCGCAGAGTCGCCGCGGGCCAGTCGCTCCTCGATCCGAGCGTCACGGCTCGCGTTCTGGATCGGTTGCGCAACGGCCCGGAGGAGGATCCGCGCCTGGTGCGGCTCACGGATCAGGAGCGCAAGATCCTCGATCTCATCGCGGAGGGGCTCACGAATCGCCAGATCGGCGAACGCCTGTTCCTGGCCGAGAAGACGGTGAAGAACTACGTCTCCAACCTGCTCTCGAAGTTGGGGATGGAGCGGCGGACCGAGGCGGCGGTGTTCGCCACCAAACTGTCGACGAAGCGAAAGGCCGACACTCCCCCCGATTCGTGACCATCGGCCCTGACGCATGCCGTTGCATTCCGTGACGATGCAGACATGGACACGAATATCAGCGTGAGCATCGATCGTCGCACCGGGCTGGAGCAGCTCGAGCTGGACGAATGCCTGAAGTTGCTCGCCCGGGCGCCGCTGGGCCGTCTGGGCGTCGTCGTATGTGGTCGCCCGCTCGTGTTTCCGGTGAATTTCACCCTGGACGGCACCGCGGTCGTCCTGCGCACCGACGAGGGGACCAAGCTCTACGCGGCGCGCAACGGTCCGGTCGCATTCGAATGCGACGGGATCGACCGCATCTATCACACCGGCTGGAGCGTCCTCGTTCTCGGCGAGGCCGAGGAGGTGCACAACCCGCACGAGATCGCGCGTCTCGAGCGACTCCCGCTCAGTGGATGGTGCCCCGGACCGAAGCCGACGTGGTTACGCATCCGAGGTGGGACGATCACGGGCCGGCGCATCCCGTCGCACAGTCGCATGCAAACCGAGGAGGATGTTCGACGCCCTTGAACCTCATGGTGCTGCAAAGCGAGCGTGGCGCGGCAGATCAAGCCGCGCTCGAGCTGCACATCGTCGACGTGGCCGTGACGGTTCGGTCGAGGCCCCGTTCGCAGCCGGCTCCGCAGGAAGACGGCGTGCGCTGCGCGCTGATGCAGCGGCTGCGCGAATGCGATTCAGTGGCTCGCGGTATCGACGTCGTGCTCACGTCGCACACCTGAGCGGGCCGCGTGCCGGATTCAGCCGGCAGCCTTGGCGTCGACCGGAACGCGCCACTGGATATTGGTTCCGCCGGCCGCAGACGACCGGCTGATCTCGCAGCTGCCGCCGAATGCGATTGCCCGTTCGTTCAGGTTGCGCAAACCGTTTCCTTCGCGGTGGGTGTCGATCCCGACGCCGTCATCGCGAATGCACAAGGACACATAGTTCGCGTTGGCGACGAGCTCGATGTTCACCTTCGAAGCGTTGGCGTGCTTGGTCACATTGCTGAGTGCCTCGCGCAGAGTAGCCACGAGGTGTTCACGAATCTCGTCGGTCACGACGGAGTCGACGGGTCCGTCGAAGATCACCGATGGCTCGAATCCCAGAGCACGCGCGGCCTCGCGAGCGATGACGAGGACGTCGTCGCGCAAGCTCGCGGCGAAGGCCCGGCGCGTGTGCAGAGCGAAAATCGACGATCGGATGTCGCGGATCGTCACGTCGATCTCCTCGATGGCGAGCTGGATCCGCTCGATCGCCGGGTCGCCGGTGGCGCGGGTGAGCGCGCCCTGCAAGGAGAGACCGACTGCAAAGAGTCGCTGTATCACCGTGTCATGGAGATCGCGCGCTATCCGTTCCCGGTCGTCGACCAACGCGAGCTCCTCGCGCGCGAGCTGCAGCTCCTCGTCGGCGGCGCGGCGCTCCGTGACGTCTCGGATGACCGCGATCACCAGCAACCGGTCGCTCATGCGGAGCGGGCTCAAACTGATCTCGAGCGGGAACTCGGCGCCCGACCGCGTGCGCCCGAGGAGGGCGACTCCCGTCCCCATCGGACGGGTCCGCGGGTGCGCGGCGTACTCCGCCCGCCGCCCGGCGTGCAGGCCGCGGGTCTTTTCGGGCAATAGCAGGTCGACCGACATGCCCACGAGCTCGTCACGTGGATATTCGAAGAGCTGTTCGACCATCGGGTTGACGAAGACGATCGCTCCGGACGCGTCGACGACCGCGATGCCGTCGGGAGCCGCGTCGAGAGCCTGACCGAGCACGGCGTCTGACAGCTGGGATTCGGGTTGCATCGCCCCTGGCCTTCGTGGAAACGCGCCGAACAACATGTCGAAGAGTCCCGAGAAGGACCCCTGTGGATTGGCCTTTCGACCCTGACGAACCGGCAGGGTCAGGGCCGACAATAGACAACATGAAGGAGACGAGAACCCTTTTGGCGCAATGCGACGTCTTCGACTCCCTGACGGAGGCGGAGTGTCGGACCCGGCTCGCGACCCGGTCCTTCGGTCGCGTCGGTGTGACGAGTGGCGGCCTGCCGGTGATCCTGCCGGTCCGATACCTGTTCGCCGAGGATGCGATCACGTTCCGCACGGGCGGCGGGACGAAGCTACGCGCCGCCGAAAGCGGCGACGTTCTCGCGTTCGAGGTCGACGCGTACGACACCGAGACGAACGAGGGCTGGAGCGTTCTGGTGTTGGGGCGCGCGACCGTGCTGACGACGGAACACGAGGACGACGACTTGCCGACGCTCGACGCCACGCGCGCCGGAGAGCCGCGTAACCACTACGTGCGTCTGCACTGCGAGATCATCACCGGCCGGCGCCTCGTCCCGGCTCGTTCGCTCCGTCCCGCGTCGGGCTCGCCCGCCGGAACTAATCGAACGTGACGAGCTGGCGGGCGACCTCGCCGCCTTTCAAGGCCGCGAAGCCGTCGTTGATCTCCTCGAGTGGCATGACGGCGCTGACCAACTCGTCGAGCTTGAGCTTCCCGGCCAGGTACCACTCGATGTATTGCGGCATGTCGATACGGAAGCGGTTCGAGCCCATGTTCGAGCCTTGAAGTCGCTTCTCCATGAGGAGCTGGAACCCGTCGATCTCGACGCGCTCGCCCAACGGGATCATCCCGATCACCGTGGCGGTACCGCCCTTGCCCAGCATGTTGAACGCCTGCTGCGCGGTCGCAGCCAGACCAATCGCCTCGAAGGCGTGATCCACGCCGCCGCCCGTGAGCTCGAGCACGGCACCCACGGGGTCACCGGCCGACGCGTCCACAACATCAGTCGCGCCGAAGGTCAGGGCCAGGTCGAGTTTGGATGCGATCCGGTCGATGGCGATGATGCGCCCCGCGCCTGCGATGTCGGCACCTTGGATTGCGTTCAGCCCGATACCGCCGCAGCCGATCACCGCGATGACGTCGCCGGCACGGACCTTCGCGGTGTTCAGCACCGCGCCGACACCGGTTGTGACGCCGCAACCGATGAGCGCGGCCTTGTCGAGCGGCATATCAGGTCGGATCTTTACGAGGTAGTTCTCGTGTACGAGCAGTTGCTCGGCGAAGCTCGACAATCCGGCGAACTGGAACACCGGTTGATCGCCGCGACGCAGCCGCGGTGGGCCGGCAGTATCGACGCCGAAGCCGGCGTTGTCACACAGGTTCGGGTGACCCGACAGGCACTGGCGGCAGCCACCGCAGAAGCCGCTGACGCAGGAGATCACGTGATCGCCGGGCTGCACGTAGGAAACCTGTGAGCCCACCTCCTCCACGATGCCGGCCGACTCGTGGCCGAGCACCGTCGGCACCGGGTGCGGGTACTTGCCCTCCATGAAGTGCAGATCGGAGTGACACAACCCCGCAGCGGCCGTCCGCACCAATACATCGCGCGGGCCAACGGGCCCTACCACGACCTCGTCGATGATCAGGTCGCCCGGGATGCGTTCCAACACAGCCGCCTTCACCGCATCGACAATAAACCTCCGAGCCAAACCCTTCCACCCACGCAGTTTCGTGCTTGTGCGGGTCCTATGGAGCGAGTACGCCTACTGGTCCCCGACGACCAGGAGTGGCACTGTGCAAAAGCTCTGGAAAGAGTTCGTGGCGTTCATCATGACCGGCAACGTCTTGATGCTCGCCGTCGCCTTCGTCATGGGTGGGCTCACGAAGAAGGTTATCGACGACTTCGTCGGGTTCATCATCAACCCGATCATCGGCGCGATCGTCGGAAAGCCCAACTTCTCGAACACCCTCAAGCTCGGCAAGGGTGTGATCCAGTACGGCGCGTTCATCAACACGGTGATCAACCTCGCAATCACGGGCCTCGTGCTCTTCATGATCGTGAAGGTCTACGACGCCTATCAGAACCGCAAGCGCGCGGCCGGCGAGGAAGAGGCGGGCACCGAGCCCGACGAGCAGGTAATGCTGCTCCGAGAGATCCGTGACGCCCTCATCACACGCGCCTGACCTCTTGCGTGTCACACGACGAGGAGTGTCGCGACCATCCCGCGCGTGAAGTGGTTGAGCACCCTGCCGCCGTTCTTGGAGTCGATATTGCAGAACATGACGTAGGTGCCGGCCGGCAGGTCGAACGTCTTCGTGACGCTCGATCTCGCGGCGACGTCTCCGGTCTCGCCCATCTTGTCGCTCTCCGCGATCGCCTCCTCGTCGATGGCTCCCACACTGCGCTCGCCGGCCTTCGTCACCTTGGGGAGAGCGGCCACACCTGCGGCACGCACGATGACCAACTCGTGCACGATGGAGCCGACATTGTCGACCTGCAAGGACACCTTGCCCGATTGGACGAGGCCGGGATGCACCGCCATCGAGAATTCCTGCAGCGTCACTTTCGCCGTGCTGCCGACGACGCCACTCGCGGCGAGCTGGGCGACTCGCTTGTTGGTGGCGTTGCTGCGTGATTCGGACTGGGCTGCGGTCACGAGCGCCGCGAAGGCCAACGCCATCGCGACGAACGCGAAGGCGAGACTGCCTATTGCGAAGACCTCGTGGTCGGAACGATTGAGCTTCATCAGGCACCAGTTTCTCGTCGGGGGACTCGCTCAACCCAGTCTCCGACGAAGCGGGGTTGTCGAGCGAGAGCACTAAGTCCTCAATTCGGCGCCGCACGGCACGGCGACGCATCATGTATTGGTTTCTCAGCGCAGACGAGCCCGGAGCAGCGTCCGACACGAATCCGTGTCGACGTATCGGCCGCTACAGGCAAGGCTGTCGTGATGAGCGTCCTTCCCGTG
>JAUZEM010000610.1 GCA_030839005.1 Actinomycetota bacterium
TCGCCGGCCTGGTTGCGCTCGTCGTCGGCCCACACCTCCTGCAATGCCCAGACGTCGGCGTCGACGGCACGCATGCTCGCCTCGATCGGACCCATGCGCTCGGCCCACGGCCCGTACCTCCCCCAGAGATTCCAGGTCGCGATTCGCAGTCGCGTCGAGACCAGTGGTCCGTACCCGGGGTCGTAGTCGCCGGATCCGGCGTCGAAGCTCACCGCGAGATCTTGGCGCACCGGTCGTACCCGCGCCTACCGTCGCGGACGTGATCCGCCGGTTGTTCAAGAACCTCACCCTGCTCGACCCAAGCGATGCTCCCGACGCGTCTGCCCAGCTCGAGCGCGACGGCTACGCGCGGTTGCAAGGTGTGTTCGGCCCGGCCGAGGTGGCTCGGATGCGAGAAGAGATCGACGCGATCTTCGAAACGTTTCCGCCCGAGCGGACGCGAAGTGACAAGGACGAGTTCCGCTACGAGATGCTCAACCGCAGTGCAGCGTGCCAGGCCGCGGCCGCGCACCCCGAGATCCTGCGTGCGGTCGAACCGCTGCTCGGTGACGACTGCCACGTGATCGCGAACACCGCGTGGCGCAATCCCGCCGCGTTTCCCGGCGGCCGTTGGCACTGCGACGCCGGGCCGCACGTGCCCCGCGCGGAGGGCGTGCCCTGGGACGATCGCATTCCCTACCCGGTGTTCGCGGTGGCCACCCACATCTACCTGCAGGACTGCACGCGCGCCGACGGTCCGACCGCCGTCGTCCCCGGCAGTCATCGTTCGGGACGCCTCGCGCCCTTCGACCGGATGGACGGCGAAGATCTGACGTACGACGGTCGGCCCCCGGTTGTATTCGAGGTCGAGGCCGGCGATGTCGCGCTCTTCGTCTCCGACGCGTGGCACCGCGGTCTCCCGGCCGGCCCCGACGGCCGCGGTCGCTACTTCCTGCAGGTGCACTACGCCCGGCGGGACATCGCCCAGCGCATTCGCACGACGGCCGAGGTGAATCATCTGTCGGACGAAGCCGTCGGGCGCGCGACCACGGAACGGGCGCCCGCGCTCCTCGGGCTCCACGGGCCGTTCTTTTACGACGCGTGACCGCGAACCTCGTGATCGCGACAGGTCAGATGTCGAGCGGGCAGGTGTCGGTGACGCCGAGCACTTCCAGGGTTCGGCCGAGGCCGAGGAACACCGCGCAGCACAGTGTGAGATCGAGGATCTCGTCGTCGCCGAAGCGCGCCCGCAGGCGCGTGAACAGCTCGTCGTCGATCGCGCGGTGGTCGGTTGCGAACCGCTCGGCGAACTCGATCGCGAGCCGCTGGCGATCCGAATAGCCGGGCCAAGTTCGCCATTCGTCGAGGTGCGCGTACACCTCTTCCGTCACGCCCGCTTCCACCACCGACGGCGCGCGGAACGTCGAGCACGCATCGCACGCATTGAGCTGCGCGATCCGCATGCGCGCCGGCTCCCGCTCGGCCGCGGGCAGCATCGACCGCTGGTAGGCGGTCGTGATCATGCGATCGACCATGCCGGACATCTCGGGCCGTAGCGACCACACCATCGCGGCGTCGCCGCCCGGCCCGTCGGGAATATCGATCCGCGCCATGCGGAGAGGGTACGTCCCGCGCTACGGGATGATCTCCCGGTAATAGTTCTCGGCGCCGATTCGCTTGATGTCCTCGTACCAGCTGCCGTCGTACGCGTCGGTGTGGCCCTGGCGCATCGGGTCTTCGAAATTCCAGGCCTGGCGCTTGTAGGTCCAGTTGTCGGGATGGAGACGATGGGCCTGGCGCCAGTGGGGGATCGCCGCGGCGTGGTCGCCGGCGCGGTGCAGGTACTGACCGAGCTCGAACTCCGCCGCGGCAGTCGCCTCGGCGCCGGTGCGCGGCTCGGAGCGAGCGATCACCTCGTCGGGCGTCAGGGCGTAGCGACTCTCGCGGCCGCGCGTGATCCAGTCGTCGATCATCGTCACGTACACATCGGGGTCGCTCTTGATCTTGCGTGCTTCGCGCAACACGTCGGCGATGTCGGGCGGCACGGTCGACAGGTCGATCGTGCGGAACGATTCCGTGACCGGGTTGCGGCCGGGATGCGCGGGCTCCGACGGACGGACGATCATGCCGCCCTCGTCGATCCAGACGCCGTTCGGCACGTTGACGAACCCGAACAGCTCGACGGTCAGGTGGGCCTCGTCGATCAACGACGGGTGCGCGGCGTGGGCCTGCTCGATGAAGGGACGCGCCTCACTCGCCTCGACGTCGAGCGCGACGGTCACGACCTCCAGGCCGAGCGGGTACCAGCGGGTGCGCAGTTCCTGCCACACGGGCAGGTCGAAGCGGCAGCCTCACCAGGAAGCCCACGCGACCAGCAACACCTTCCGGCCCTGGAGACTGGACAGCTTGAAGGGATTGCCGTCGGCGTCGGGCAAGACGAGCTCGGGGGCCGCCGCCGACGTGAGGGCACGACCCGTCACCGCGGTCTCCGGCCCCAACGCCCAAATGCCGTGCGGCTCGTCGGCGACGAGGGGCATGCCGAGCCGCTCCGAGATCACAGATGCATCCAGCCGCCCGTCGCCGAGCCGCGCGACCGGTGGCACCGGAACGCACGCTTCGGCCTTGCACGCACCCTGCGGTTTGATCGACCAGCCGGTGCGGGTCTCGAATTCGTGCTCGTCGACCTTCAGATCGTGCAGGATCACGTGTCGCACGATAGACGCGGAGGATCGATTCATGCGCGAGCACCGGTACGAGCTCGAGATGCCACACTCGGCGGCCCGGATCTGGGCGCTGTTCCAGGACTACGACCGGTGGACCGACTACGCGCCGATGGTGACGCGCGTCGACGTTCTGTACCCCGGCGACGACGATCACAACGGCCGGCTGCGCCGCGTCATCTACAAGATGCCGTTCGGCCGAGAGGGTTCGGCGCTCGAGCTCGTCACCGACGTCGAACCCGAGCGCGGCTACACCTACACGATGATCTCGTCGACGCCCGGCAACGACCAGATCGGACACGTCGCGCTCGAGCCACTCGGCGCCAATCGGACGATGTTCCGGTTCGACGAGCGCTACAACCTCCAGAAGGCGCCGTTCAAATGGTTCGAGGCACCGATCTACAAATTCATCAACAAGAACAACGAAGACTCGATGCGGCGCGCCTCAGCCTGGCTGAGCGACCACCCCGAATACCGGGCCGACTTGTCCGACGCCTAAGTCGGACGCCGGTGATCTGTTACTCGTGTGGATATCGGCGCTCGAATTCGTGCTGAAGCATCGACAGGACGTGAAGATCCCCGAAGCCGCCGTCACCGAAGGTGTGTTCCCGCAGCAGTGCTTCCTCCTTGAAGCCCAGCGAGGTGTGCAGGCGTACGACCCGTCGGTTCGAGTCAGTGACGTACGTATACACCTTGTGGAGCCCGAGGTGATTGAAGCAGTGGCCCAGCACGAGCAACTCGGCGTCGGCGACGATGTCGAAGCGCCGGTAGTTGTGGTCGCCGACGAAGAGGGGCCCGAGCTCGCAGCGCCGGTTGCGGAGGTCGATGTCGATGAGACCGATCGTCCCGATCGGGATGGCATCGGGCGTGGGCCGGTTCTGCTTTTCGTACGTGGGCCGGGCGCCACTGTCCCGGACGCTGATCAGCCAGAGGCGCCGGGTCTTGTCCTGCGCGAGACGCTCCAGGAACATTCGCTGACCGACAGTGTTGAGCGGCTCGTACTCGACGAACCCGGCATAGATTTCGGGTGCGTTGCGCCAACGAACGATGATCGGAATATCTTCGGGCTCGATCGCGCTCACCACGACGCGATCGGTGATCATCATCGTTCTGCGCCTTGACTTGGCGTCCGGACCTTCTTGAACCTCTCTCCATGAAGGTCGCCGGTGACGAAATCGATCTGCATCGGCACCTCGTGGCGCCCGAGTGAGCGGCGGCAATGTCGCTTGATGTCGGTCCTGAGCTGCGACGTGTCGGTGCCGGGAGCGACCTGGACGCGCGCACAGACGATGTTGCCGAGAACCGGATTCGGCCGC
>JAUZEM010000006.1 GCA_030839005.1 Actinomycetota bacterium
GATCGACGACGCGGTAGCTCTTCCCGAGCAGGAAACCGCCTAAAGGGCTACCGGAGCTGGTGGTGCGAGGTGATGCTCGCGCCACCAGGCGATCTTTCCGGCGCGGAACTCGCAGACCGACAGACCCAGCCAGCCGACGACGAAGCCGTCGTCCCGCCGCCGGGCCCGGATCGTCCAGTCGGCGAGCACCACGTCGCCCCCGTCCACATTCGCCCGATCCACGCTCGCCCGATCCACGCTCGCCCAATCCACGGTCGCCCAATCCACAGTCGCCCAATCCACAGTCGCGATGTGGTGCACGTCGAACGCGACGGGAGCCGCCCAACTGAAGCCGGCCTGCACCAGCTTGCGATACCGCTCCTTGCCGACGATGCGGCCGGATGGAAGGTCGATCACCATGTCGTCGGCCCAGCAGTCCATGTACGCGTCGAGATCGGCGCCGAGCCACGCGTCGACGCGTCGCCGGAAGAGCGCGTGCCGCACGTCGGGGCCCGACGCCGGGGGCACCCGGTTCAGCTCGACCGTCGTACGAGCCCGTCGACCAACGTGCGCAGACGATCGCACACTCCGGGCTCGAGCTCGGTCGCGCCGGCCAGGGCTTCGGACGCCTTCGTCGCGTGCGTGCGTGCGACGGTCATCGAGGCGTCGATGACGTCGGCGGTCCCGATCAGCTCGACGGCGCGGGAAACCTGCGGCCACTCGAGCTTGCGACCGAGCAGGGAGCGCAGCTCTTCCGAGCGGGCGATCGCGTAGATCACGGGCAAGGTGTAGACGCCCTCGTGTACGTCGTTGCCGGTCGGCTTGCCGAGGTCGGCTTCGGAGCCCGTGACGTCGAGCACGTCGTCGACGACCTGGAAGCACATTCCGAGGTGTTGGCCGAACTGTGTCAGTGCATCGAGGCTGTCGGCCGACACGTCGCTGACCATGGCGCCGATCCGCGACGCGGTCGCCATCAACGACGCGGTCTTGCCCTCGATCGACGAGAGATACGACTCTTCGGAGCGCGTGACGTCGAACAGGTGCTGGAGCTCGAGAACCTGGCCGCGACACAGCTCGCTGATCGTCGCCGCCAACAACGCCGCGACATCCGCGCCCAACGATGCGGCCAATGACGACGCCTGCGCGAGGAGATAGTCGCCGGCGAGGATCGCAACGATGTTCGACCAGCGCGCGTTGACGGACGGCACGCCGCGCCGGGTCTCGGCCTCGTCGATGACGTCGTCGTGGTACAGCGACCCGAGGTGCACCAGTTCGACCGCGGCGGCGCCGGTGACGACCGCGGCCGAGGCGGGCGCGCCCGCGCGGCGCGCCGCATAGCCCGCGCAGAGGGAGAGGGTCGGTCGCAGCCGCTTGCCTCCCGCCGCGAGCAGATGTCCGGCGACATCCCCGAGGAATCGGTCCTCGGCCCGGACGGCACCGTTCAGACGGTCCTCGACCCGGACGAGGTCGGCGGGCAGGGGCGCGAGCCCGATATCGTCGATCAGCGACATCGGCGAGGCTCCTCCGCGGCGGCGCGCCGTCCGGCGCACCTCCGCTGCATCCGCACGGTCCTGATTGGCTCCTTCGCTGCGGCGCGCCGTCCGGCGCACCTCCGCTGCATCCGCACGGTCCTGAGGCTACGGCGGCAGTCGGGAAGGGGTCGATTCGGACGGTTGGGAATGATCCGTGCCGCGCGAACGTAGTCAGAGGGCTACAGCGAAAGCGCGCGTGCCAGGCGCCGAAACGGCCCCGAAACATCACCTTCCGACAGGATCCGACGACAAGAAGTGGGCCGACCGGCCGATAGAATGACGAGAGCCGGTAGGCCACCGAGAGGCGGTTCATTTTGTTCGAGCGCTTCACCGACCGAGCGCGACGGGTCGTTGTCCTCGCCCAAGAGGAAGCGCGCCTGCTCAACCACAACTACATCGGGACCGAGCACATCCTGCTCGGCTTGATCCACGAAGGCGAAGGGGTCGCCGCCAAGGCGCTCGAGTCGCTCGGCATTTCGCTGGAGGCGGTGCGCGCCCAAGTCGAGGAGATCATCGGCCACGGCGGACAGGCTCCGTCCGGTCACATCCCCTTCACGCCCCGGGCCAAGAAGGTCCTCGAGCTCTCGCTGCGCGAGGCGCTGCAACTCGGTCACAACTACATCGGTACCGAGCACATCCTCCTCGGCCTCATCCGTGAGGGCGAGGGCGTCGCCGCGCAGGTGCTCGTCAAGCTCGGCGCCGACCTGAGCCGCGTGCGCCAGCAGGTCATCCAGCTGCTCTCCGGATACGCGGGCACCAAGGAATCCGCCGGTTCCGGCACCGGCGCGCCCGGAGGCGCCGAGAGCCAGCCGTCGGGCTCGCTCGTGCTCGACCAGTTCGGTCGCAACCTCACGCAGCTCGCGCGCGAGAAGAAGCTCGACCCGGTCATCGGTCGCGAGCGCGAGATCGAGCGCGTGATGCAGGTGCTGAGCCGCCGCACCAAGAACAACCCGGTGCTGATCGGCGAGCCCGGAGTCGGCAAGACCGCGATCGTCGAAGGCCTCGCCCAGAGCATCGTCGAAGGCACCGTTCCCGAGACGTTGCACGCCAAGCAGCTCTACACGCTCGATCTGGGTGCCCTCGTCGCGGGTTCCCGGTACCGCGGCGACTTCGAAGAGCGCCTGAAGAAGGTGCTGAAGGAGATCCGCACCCGAGGCGACATCATCTTGTTCATCGACGAGCTGCACACGCTCGTGGGAGCAGGCGCGGCCGAGGGTGCAATCGACGCCGCATCGATCCTCAAGCCGATGCTCGCGCGCGGTGAGCTGCAGACCATCGGCGCGACGACGCTCGACGAGTACCGCAAGCACCTCGAGAAGGACGCCGCGCTCGAGCGGCGCTTCCAGCCGATCAAGGTCGAAGAGCCGACGGTCGTCCAGACGAGCGTGATCCTCAAAGGGCTCCGTGAGCGCTACGAGTCGCACCACCGCGTCTCCATCACCGATCAGGCGATCGTTGCCGCCGCCAACCTGGCCGACCGCTACATCTCCGATCGTCACCTTCCCGACAAGGCGATCGACCTCGTCGACGAAGCGGGCTCGCGCCTCCGCATCCGTCGCATGCAGGCGCCGCCCGACTATCGCGAGCTCGAAGACGAGATCTCGAAGGTCCGCAAGGAGAAGGAAGCCGCGATCGAGGCTCAGCAGTTCGAGCGGGCGGCATCGCTGCGCGACCGCGAGAAGTCGTTGCTCGAACAGCGCGCCGGCAAAGAGCGGGAGTGGCGCGCCGAGGGCGTCGACCTCTTCAACGAGGTGACCGAGGAGTCGATCGCCGAGGTGTTGGCCCTGTGGACCGGTATCCCGGTCTACAAGCTCACCGAGGAGGAGACCGCGAAGCTGCTCCGCATGGAGGAAGAGCTCCACAAGCGCATCGTCGGTCAGGAAGACGCGATCAAGGCCGTGTCGCAGGCGATTCGTCGCACGCGCGCGGGCCTCAAGGACCCGAAGCGTCCGAGTGGCTCGTTCATCTTCCTGGGTCCGTCGGGTGTCGGTAAGACCGAGACCGCCAAGGCGCTGGCCGAGTTCCTGTTCGGCGACGAGTCCTCGATGATCCAGCTCGACATGTCCGAGTACATGGAGAAGCACACCGTGTCCCGGCTCGTCGGCTCGCCGCCCGGCTACGTCGGTTACGACGAAGGCGGCCAGCTCACCGAAGCCGTGCGGCGCAAGCCGTTCTCGGTCGTGCTTTTCGACGAGATCGAAAAAGCGCACCCCGATGTCTTCAACGCGCTGCTGCAGATCCTCGAGGACGGCCGGCTCACCGATGCGCAGGGTCGCACGGTCGACTTCAAGAACACAGTGATCATCATGACGTCGAACTTGGGCACCGCCGACCTCAAGAAGGCGGCGCTCGGCTTCGCGAGGTCGGACGAGCACGTCACGTACGACAAGATGAAGGAGAAGGTGCACGACGAGCTCAAGCGCCATTTCCGGCCGGAGTTCCTCAACCGCATCGACGACGTGATCGTGTTCCACCAGCTCTCGACCGACGAGATCACCGAGATCGTCGACCTGCTCATCAAGCGGGTGGTCGGCCAGCTCGAGGCGCAGGGTCTGGGCTTCGATCTCAAACCTGCGGCGAAGCTGCTGCTGGCTGCGAAGGGCTACGACGCGGCGTTGGGCGCGCGGCCGTTGCGCCGGGCGATCCAGCGACTCGTCGAAGACCCGTTGTCGGAGAAGATCCTCTGGAAGGAATTCCACGCCGGAGACACGATCGTCGTCGACGCGGAGGA
>JAUZEM010000015.1 GCA_030839005.1 Actinomycetota bacterium
CATCGCGACATCCGTGAGCGGGGCGAACGGCTGGGCGAACTGGGCCAACGAGCCATCGTCGAGGCATTCGACGCGCTGGGAGTACGACTACGGGCTCGGCTCGCCGACGAACCGGCAGTCCGAACCCTCGTGGTTATGGGCGCAAACGCCATGCGGCTCGACGACTACCTAGAGACCCGCATCGTTGAGTTGGCGGTTCATAGCGACGACCTCGCGGCGAGCGCGCGTCTCATCGTGAACACACCGCCTGCGGCCGCGTCCATAGCGGTTGAACATCTCCTCGCGGTCGCCCGACAACGCCACGGAGACCTTGCGCTTCTGCGGGCGTTTGCACGGAGCGAGAGGGATGAGATGGCCGCATTGCGCGTCTTCTGAGCCCGCCGCGATCCGCCCGAACTGCCTGATCTGCGCTCGCCGTACCCGCTCCCGTTCGGGCATTCTGTGCGGGGTGAGCCGAGACGGACAAGGCCCGACGCTTGATCAGATCGAGGCCGATCTACGCGTCGATCGCTCTCAAATCGACGGCGCGATCGCTCGATGGGATCGCGCCTCGCCACGCGAGCGGAACCGGTGGCTCCGGCGATTTCAACGCGGCGAGCAACGACGCGACGCGTTCGAGACGGTGTTGGCGAGCGATCCGAAGTTGGTCGAGCGGTGGCAGGAGTTCCCGGTGACCGAGCAGCGCGAACTTCTCGGCACGATCGACCACTATCGGTTCTGGCCGGCTGCTTGGGAGATGCGACGAGCCGCTAAAGCCGTTGAGCGTGGTTCCGACTACCGCCGTCTCATCGACGGCGCATAACTGCCGCTCGGTACTCGCCTACGGACACGCGTGATCGGGCAGCGTGGGTCCGTAGCTATGCGTGTAGTGAAAGGTCAGCTGTAATCAGGCGGGTAAAGGTCTTGTCGCTCGAAAGGTCCGGTTGGAGCTTCCCGTGTGCACGCACGCCGATGTGGCCGAGGCAGAGTGGCGAGACGACGATCATGTCGGGTGCGGCGCGGGTGTTCGCGCTGAACTCGACCTCGTAGATCGTGGTGGCGGGCGAAACGCTCTTCGTGATCGGCAAAAGCACCACGCGCGCGCCGCATTCGCCTCTCTCGTCGACGCCTGCCAGTCGCAGGTGATTGACACTCGTAACGAGCGCCGTGATCTTCGCCGCTTCAGTGATGACGACCCTGCGAGCCACATTCGGCGGTGAGGTCGGACGCAGCGCGATCAACGTCGCGACCCTGTCGTTTGATGGGACGTATTCGGTCGTTGGCTTCGGCGGAGTCCAATACACCAGCGCGTCGATCCGGACGACCGACGTGCCAGTGACACCCTCTGTGACTTCCCCATCCAGCTGCGCGGATGCAACGTTCACCGGCAGGTTGACGAACTGCGCGAAGGAAGTCCACGCCTTCCCGGCATCTGTTTCGACTGAACCATCGCCGCCTTGCATCGTGAACCCGTGCGATGACGGACCAAACGTGAAGAACCGCATTGTCTGCACAGATTGAGGAACACTCCAGAGTTGATATTCGTCGATCTGGTTTCCGATTGCGGGGCCACCGACCGACCTCGCCAGAATCGGCGGGGGCGAAGCGTGGAAAGGACGTGCGCCGTCGGGTAGCACGGCGGCGCGCAACATTGTCTGCGCCAGTCGGTGCGCGGTCTGCACGGGTGACGCCACACTCGCGGCAGCACTCCTGTGCGCGTGCGAGCATCCGGCCAAGGCCATGACGATCACGAGCGTTATGCACCATGCGCGCCGTCGCACCACAGCAGTATGACGTGCCGAGTCCCAGTGCGGTTCCTCGCCCCAACGAGACGCCATATCTGCCTGATCTGGGTGCCTCCGGAGGGGTGACGCCTCGGTCGTCATGAGGGTGCGAATGGAAAGTCGTAGGAACGGTCGAGCGGGTCCTGCCGGCCGGCCGACGAGAGGGCGGTCCTTTCTTGCGTGTGCGGATGGGTTGGCCGCTCAACCGTGCTCACGCCTTGTCGACGCACGCTTTCCGTGATGCACGGCGAAGCGCGACGGCTTACCGTGAGATGCGGGAAGAGGGTCACGATCCGAAGGCCGACCCGGTGCCGATAGCGCTGGTTGCGGCGTATCGTTTGTAGTCCGTGAACATGGGCTTTGTCCCGGACGGGCAGCTCGACAGCCGCGTCCACCAGGCGTCAGGCATGGTCGCGGCGCAGCTTGCTTGCGCCATCGCCGAGGCGCTTCGCGTCCGAACGCAAGCTGCTGCGCACATCCGGTGAGGTCGAGTGGCTTGCACCCGAGGCTGTTCGGCAGGAACTCAACGAGCTGCGGACGTGGGTGAACGAAGCTGATGCGGGGCCGGTTCTTCGCGCTATCGAGATCGCCGAGTACGCATGTGAGACCAAGACGGGGGTAGCCGTAGCGCCGCCTCCGACGCGCGCGTAACTGCCGATCGGCGTTCGCCGCGAGATCAGGCCATCTGTGGTGCTCGGAGTGCGTTTACGCGCGTTCGGTGGCGGTGTTCGGGACATTGACGGACGGGCCGGAGATTCGGATTGCCTGGCTGGGAGTTGTAGCGAGAGTGAGTGTCCCAGCGAAGTTCGACGGTTCAAAGGTTAGAGCGATAAGCGCCGAGGGGTGCGGTGCGACCCTCGGAGGGTTCGCGTTCGCCGTTGTATGGCGCGATAGCGAGGTGCCGTCCGTTTTGTACTGGAACGCTTCTGCGCCAGGCAGTTGAGCGATCTT
>JAUZEM010000164.1 GCA_030839005.1 Actinomycetota bacterium
GCTCGGTTTCCATACCAGTGAGACGGCTCGCCGGGCCCGAATTCATCGCCGCCCGGGACGGTTCTGCCTCAGCGGCCGGAGCCCATATTGCGATCGGGGATCGAATATGCGCGTGCGCTCAGCGGAGCGTCGGTTGGTGGTCGAGGAGCTCGGCGAGCTCGTCGTCGACGTCGTCGATGGGTTCGACGAGCAGTCTCGGGATGCGGTTCAGGAAACGCGGGAACCACCAGTTGAGATCGCCGAGCAATTCCATGGTGGCCGGCACGAGGACCATCCGCACGACGGTGGCGTCGATGAATATCGCGGCGGCGAGCCCGAGTCCGAAGAGTTTCACGACGGAATTGTCGCCGAACACGAAGCTGGCGAAGACGGTGACCATGATGAGCGCGGCGGCGGTGATGACGCGAGCGGTTGCCGCGAGGCCGTCGGCGACGGCGAGGGCGTTGTCGCCGGTGCGGTCGTACTCCTCGCGGATGCGCGACAGCAGAAACACCTCGTAGTCCATCGAGAGCCCGAAGAGGATGGCGAACATCATCATGGGGATGAATGGCGCGATGGGTCCGGGCTTGGCGATGCCGACGATGCTGCCCAGCCAGCCCCATTGGAAGATGGCGACGATGACTCCGTACGCGGCGCCGATCGACAACACGTTCATAACGACCGCCTTGAGCGGCACGAGCACGCTGCGGAACACGGCGAGGAGGAACAAGAAACTCAGGGCAAGCACCGCGCCGATGAACAACGGGAGCCGCGCGGCCAAGCGATCGGAGACGTCGATGCCGGCGGCGGTGAGCCCGCCGACGTGCACGCTCACGTTCGTGCCCTGCACCGCGGCGGGGATCGTGTGGTCGCGCAGCAAGTGGACGAGCGAGGAGCTGCGTTCGGATTGCGGCGCCGCCGCCGGCAGGACGGTGACGACGGCCGCGCCGCCGGTCGGACTCACCACGGGCGGGAGGACGACAGCAACATCGGGAGTCGCGCGCAGCGCCCGTTCGAGCTGACCCAGGACCGGTGTCGGATCGGTACCGGGCGGGTATTCGGCGGCGAGCAGGAGGGGCCCGTTCGATCCGGCGCCGAATCCGTCGGCGACGAGGTCGTAGGCGCGTCGCGTGGTGTCGGAGGTCGGATTGGCGCCGGCGTCGGGGAACCCGAGCCGGATCGAGAACAACGGGACCGCCAGCACCGCGAGGACGATGAGCCCCGCGGCGAGCGCGGGCCAGGGGCGGTGTTGCACGACGCGACTCCACCGGTACCAGATGCTGGTGCGGACGCCCTGCCGGCGGCGGCGGAACACCGAGAGCTTGTCGATCGTGTGACCGGCGAAGCCGAGCACGGCGGGGAGCAGCGTGACCGATGCAAGCATCACGACCGCGACCGTCACCGAAGTTCCGACTGCGAGCCCGCGCACGAACGCCACGCCCATGAGGAACAGACCGAGGATCGAGATGACGACCGTCGAACCCGCGAACACCACCGCGCGTCCGGCAGTGTCGATCGCGCGGACGACCGCGGCCTCGGGTGCGAGCCCGTCGTGCAGCGCCTCTCGGTAGCGCGTCACGATGAACAAGGCGTAGTCGATGCCGACGCCGATTCCGATCATTGACGCGAGCTGGGTCGTGAAGTCGGGTGTCGAGATCGTGTGACTCAACAGCTCGACGAAGGCCGCGCCGATGCCGACGCCGAACAGGGCGACCATGATCGGGAGTCCCATCGCGAGCACGGATCCGAAGGCGATCAACAGGATGACGATCGCGGCGACGATGCCGATGAGCTCCGCGGGACCGAGACTTCCCATCTGCTGGAAGACGCGCCCGCCGAGTTCGACCCGTACGCCTGCTCCACTGGTGTTCACGCCGGCGACGAGGGTACGAATCGCATCCTTGGTCGAGGTCGCGATGTCGGCCTCGTGCCGGTCGAACTGCACTGTCGCGTACGCGACGCTTCCGTCGCGCGCGATCTGGCTCGCGCCGCTCTTTGCATACGGGCTCGCGACGCTGGCAACCTCCGGGACGCGCGACACGTCGGTGAGAAGCTGTTCTACGCGCGACTGCACCGTTGCCGAACGCACGCCGCCTCGGGCTGCGAAGACGATTTGCCCGGAGTCACCGGCGCGGGCGGGAAAGCGCGCGGTGAGCACATCGGCCGCGCGCTGCGATTCCGTACCCGGAAGGGAGAAGCTCTGGGAGTACGCACCGCCGAGTTGTGCGCCGAGGAAGCCCAAACCGACGAAGGCGAGCAACCACAGCCCGACGACACGCCGACGGTTGCGATACGAGACGCGTGCGAGCGCTTGGAACATCATCATCCTTGGGTCGGCCCGTTCGGGGGGAAAGCGGGTTGACCCGACCAACCTAGGGCCTCCACGGGATGAAAGATCACGCTCAGCAGGTGTTCACCGAATTCGACCCGGCAGACCAGACTTCTCGGATGGCTCGGATTCACGACGTCGTCGTCGATTGCCGGCACCCCGCGTCACTTGCGCGCTTCTGGGCCGCGGCGCTCGAGGGCTACGCCGTCGCGCCGTACGACGAAGCCGAGCTGGCGCGGTTGCGAGCGGCCGGAGTCGACGACGTCGAAGACGACCCGACGGTGTTGGTCGCGGCGCCCGGTGTCGAGCCACGATTGTTCTTCCAGCGCGTCGCCGAAGCGAAGGTCGTGAAGAACCGCGTGCACCTCGACCTCGTGTGCGACGACCTCGCCGCCGAGTCGGCGCGTCTCGTCGAGCTCGGCGCGGCGGTGGCGACGACGCGGCCGGACCGGATCGTTCTCAGCGACCCCGAAGGTAACGAGTTCTGCCTCGCCGTCGAGTCGGGAACCACCACCCGGCCGTAGCGAACACCCGGCGTAATGTGACGAGATGCGGCTCGGAGACGTGGCGAACGAGGGCGCGCAGCACTACGGCAAGCCGCTCGACGGTGTGCGCGTGCTCGCGGCGGAGCAGATGCAGGCGCTGCCGTACGCCACACAGCTCCTCGCCCGCCTCGGCGCCGATGTGGTGAAGATCGAGCACCCGGTGCACGGCGAGTCAGGTCGCGCGTCGACGCCGGCGATGCTCGACCCCGCCGGCCGGGCGGTCGGCGCGACCTACCTGCGCAACAACCTCGACAAGCGCAGCGTCGGCATCGACCTGAAGCTGGCGGAGGG
>JAUZEM010000175.1 GCA_030839005.1 Actinomycetota bacterium
GACGGCTGGCTCCACACCGGCGACGTCGCCCGGTTCGACGACGACGGCCATCTCTTCATCCTCGGGCGGGTCAAGGAGCTCATCAAGTACAAGGGCTTCCAGGTCGCGCCGGCCGAACTCGAGGCGCTGCTGCTCACGCACCCCCAGATCGCGGATGCCGCGGTGATCGGGATACCGGACGACAAGGCGGGCGAGATCCCCGCGGCGTACGTCGTCCTCAAGCAGGGACACGACGCCACCGCCGCCGACATCCAAAGCTTCGTCGCGGAGAACGTCGCGAACTACAAGCAAGTCCGGAAACTCACGTTCGTCGATGCGATCCCGAAGTCGGCCTCGGGCAAGATCCTGCGGCGCGTTCTGCGCGATCAAGCCGCGAAATAGCGCCCCGCGCGAACCAGCCGCGAAAAGTCGATCAACGTGACGGCCATCCGAGCGCGTCGAAGACCGCTACGGGGTCGAGGTAGTCGCGCCAGTGAGTGACCTTGCGATCGGTGATCGTGAGTACCGAGATGTACCGGTTGGTGTACGGCGCCCCGGTCGAAACGACTTGGCCTTCGGAGGCGTACTCGAGCACCACGACGCCGGTCTTGATGTCGTGATGGACCGCGAGATCGTGACATCGATCCAGGACGAGCATGGTGCCGTAAGGGCGGTAGAGCTCGGCGACGGCCTTGCGGCCCTCGACGTGCCGTGGGTAGCCGGGAGTCGTGATGATGTAGTCGAAGATGACCTTCTCGGCCAGCAGGTCGAAGAAGTGCCCGCCATCGGCGATGCCGTCGAGGCCCTTCTCGATGATGCGAAAGAACGGGTCGAGCGCCTTGAAGTCGTCGAGGTCGGTGATCGTCGTCGTCATGATGGGCCCGTCTATGTCCACGCCGGCACGGTTCGCGGTGCGAAGTCAGCGAACTTTATCGGCGGCGCATCGCGTATCCGCATGCGCCAATGTTCGTGATCGTTGAGACCGATCGGTGCGAGCCGGCGTCGCACGCGATCGCGAAGCAGCGCACACCGGGCGTGCCAAGGCTGTACGGCCGTTCGACCACCTGCGGCACGCGGACGCGTCGAGATCGACGCCATCGAGTTCATACGCGTGCTCGCCGGTCGCCGACCCGTCACCGACCATTCATCGGTCATAGATTCTCGGTCGGTCACCTGGGAGGCGAGGTCCGATGATGAGACTCCCGAACTCGGCGCACACTTCGCGGCCGTGGCGCATCCACGAGCTCACGCGCGACTTCCGGCTCGAGGACGTCTGGGCACTACCTGGGGGTGGCGCTCCGGACGACTTCCATCGGCTGGTCCAGATGTTCGCGTCGCTCGACCCGTCACTCAGCCCTTCTTGCGCAGTGCGCACGCTCTTTGCGATCCGGTGGAAGATCGGCGAGCTGCTCGGTTGGGATGGCCCCGCCGCCGGCGTCCGCTCGAGGGTGCCGACGCTCCGCGACCGCCTGCCTGCGGACCTACGCGATGCCCCGTCCGGCCCGGACTTCGACGCGCTCCCTTTCACCTCGTTGTACCTGCTCGACGACGAATGGGCGGCGGAGATCGCCAACCGCACGGTGCACGGCGTCATGCACATCGGCTGGACCCCGGACCAAGCGGGCGGCTTTCGCGCCCAAATGGCTGTCTACGTGAAGCCGAACGGTGTGCTCGGGGCCGCGTACATGGCCGCGATCAGGCCGTTCCGGCACCTGATCGTCTACCCCGCAATGTTGCGAGAGGGAGGGCGGACCGGGCGTGAAGCGGATCGGTGAGTTCACCCTCACGTGGGGCGAGAGTCTTCGATGGGACGACCGCCTTCGACGGTTGTACTTCGTCGACTGCGCGACGCAGACGTTGCATTGGCTCGATGATGGTCAACCGCCACTGCACACGTTGACGATGCCGAGCATGCCCGCGGGCCTCGTGCTCACCGAGGACCGGGAGTTGGTGGCCTGCCTCGACGACGGTCTGCACCTCGTCGAGCCCGACGCGGGTGCCATCGAGCTTCTCGCCGCCTATCCCGACGGTATCTACGGTCGTGCCAACGACGCGAACGCCGACGGCTGCGGGAATCTCGTCACGGGAACGCTCAATATCGGACCGGGTCCAGGAGCGCTGTGGTGGTACTCGGCGCGGGCAGGCTGGCGGTTGCTCGACGACGACTTCGGAAACGCGAACGGTCCGGTGGTCATCGACGTCGACGGACAGTCGACGCTGATCTTCGCCGACACCCAGGCGCGGGCCATGTACGCCTACCCATACGACGGAGTCACGGGAACGGTCGGTGAGCGTCGCGTCTTTGGCGACCACGCGGTCCTGGACGGGGCGCCGGACGGGGCGACGGCGGACAGCGCCGGTGGTGTGTGGAGCTGCGTGCTCGGCAGTGGCAAGCTCGCACGATTCACCGCGGCGGGCCTCGACCAACTGGTTGACCTGCCGATGGCAAACCCGAGCGACGTGGCCTTCGGCGGCCCCGACCTGGATCGCTTGTTCCTCACCTCGATCGCCCTCGACCTGGGCGAGGGAGGACCGCCGTCGCCAGAGGCCGGGTGGCTCAATGCCTTCGACGATCTCGGCCGTACCGGCCGACCCGAGCCCCGATTTCGGTTGCAATAGCAGCGCGCCGGCGAGGGCTCGCGGTCGATGTCAGGTGGTTGGCAGTCTTCCATCTAGGGTAGGGCGAAATCGTGACGAATCGATTTGACGGTTGATCGAATGCCTGTGACTGAATCTGCCCGGCTCATGGTCGCTGACCATGCGAGGGCGTGTCACGACGCTCGCGTCTTCGTCACGAACTTCGTTCGAAGGGCTCGATGGGCTGGGTCAGCCGAGGACGCCGCGCTCGTGATGGATGAGCTCGTTGCCAACGCGCTGACGCATGCCCATTCCGAATCGGTAGTCGAGTGCCATGTCGCCGACGCCGTACTGCATCTCGAGGTGCATGACCGAGACCCGTCGCACTTTCGACCCATCAGCGCGCCCGGAGCCGAGGGCGGCTATGGCTTGCGCGTCGTGGCCGCGTTGAGTCGGGCGTGGGGCTGCGAAGCCGAGCCGACGGGCAAGAAGGTCTGGGCCGAACTCTCGTAGCGACCGTTACGCGAGCGCATGCTCGCATTTTTCGCCGCGCAAGCAGGTAGCGAGGTTGTCGATGGCGCAGTCGAGCATCGCGCGGCGCGTCTCGACGGTGGCCGATCCGATGTGAGGTAGCACGACGACGTTTCGCATTGCGAGCAGTGGCTCGGCGGCGCCGGGTGGTTCGCGCTCGAGCACGTCGAGGCCGGCGCCACCCAGGCGATGCTCGACGAGGGCCGAAGTGAGAGCCCGCTGGTCGACGACCCCGCCGCGCGACGTGTTGATCAGAAACGCGGTGGGCTTCATCGCCGCGAGCGCCGCGCCGTCGATGAGATGACGTGTCGTGGGGTTGAGGTCGACGTGGAGGGAGACGATGTCGGCTCGTGCGAGGCCATCGATGAGCGTCGCGACCCGTTCGACCCCGGCAATCTCCTCGGATTCGGCCCGCGCGTCGAATGCGCAAACGTGCATCTTGAAGCCGAGCGCGCGCCGGGCGACTTCTCGGCCGATCCGCCCGAAACCCACGATGAGGAGCGTCTTCGAGCGGAGATCGGTGCCGAGCAGCGCGTCGTCCCAGCCGCCGTTCGCCACGACGTCGACCGCTTCGCCGAGTCGCCGCGCGGTCATCAGGATGAGCGCCAACGTAAGGTCGGCGACCGCGTCGCTCAGCACCGGCGTGTGGGTCACGGTGACGGCGCGTTGCGACGCGGCGACGAGGTCGATGTGATCAGTACCGACACTGATCGTGCTGAGCGCGCGGAGATCAGGCGCGAGCTCGAGGAGCGCCGAGTCGGCGCGGACGTGCGAATCGATGAGCAGACCTTGCGCGTCGTGAAGGGCGTCCGAGAGGTCGCGTCGACTCGCATGCACGAAGTCGACGAAGCGAAGGTCCCAGTCGCCGAGCCGCTCGAGCTGCGGCGATCTCAGACGAACCGACGAGACGACCGGTGCGCCGGGCATCACAGGTAAGAAGACTTCGTATCCGCCGCGTGGTCGGGCGCGACGGCACGCAGCGCGGCTCCGGCGGCGCGGGCGAGCAGGGCGGCGTCGGCCGCGACCTCGACGAGCCGGAAGCCTTGCTCGACGCGCTTCGGTGCCGTCTGCTGATTGCCCGCGATGCCAGGCACGACTCCATGCGCCCGGCAGGCCCCGAGAATGCTCGTGATGGCGTCGCTGAACTCCGCCGCGTCGTGGTCGGGTGCCGGCGGAAGCCCGAGGGTGACGCTGAGGTCGGCCGGTCCGACGTACACCGCGTCGACGCCCGGGACAGAAAGGATCTCGTCGACATGATCAACGGCGTCGCGCGTCTCGACCATCACGATGCAGAGAACATCCTCGTTCGCGTTCGTGAAGTAGTCGAAGCCCACGGAGTAGTTGGCGCGCACCGGCCCGTAACTGCGTGCGCCCAACGGCGCGTACCGGCACGC
>JAUZEM010000178.1 GCA_030839005.1 Actinomycetota bacterium
CTCTGCGCCACGACCTCACACTTGCCGGCCCGAATACCGACTCCGAAGATGGATCGTAACCAAGCCGAGATCCGACATCCGCCGCTGCCCCGACAGCTATCCCAGGTCGGTAGCAAAGCGAAAGTGCAGGTGAGGGCGCTATCTGCGCCCCTCATTCGCGTTCGGGAGCATCGCGATGTCGTCCCCAGGGTGTACGTGCCGTCGTTGGTTGGATTTCATTCTTGGCTCGGCCGTTCCTGCTCGGCAGCCCAGAACGTTCGCGCGAGTTGGGTACGCGAGCGCACGCCAAGCTTGCGGTAGACGTTGCTGAGGTGGAACTCCACGGTCTTCGTACTCACGAAGAGCGTGGCCGCGGCTTCCTTATTGCTTTCGCCGTTCGCGATCGCGATGGCAACCTGAAGCTCTTGGGGCGTGAGACCTGCATGCCATGAGGGTGACGTGGGGGAGGGCTGTTCATCAGATGTATCCATTTGGCTGATGACACGAGCGGCCCATGGCGTTGCACCGAGTCTTTCGAAGGTGGTGTTGGCCGATGCGAGTTGGCGTCGCGCGTCTCGGCGACGGTCGCGAGTTAGGAGCCACTCGCCAAAGTGCAGTCTCGTGCGTGCTTCCTCGAAGGCGCCCATCGTCTGTCGGTGCAGCTCCAGGGCGCGTACGAACATCGACTCAGCGGTGTCATCAGTGACAACGAGCGCGCGGCACCGGAGGGCAGCAGCTTGCGCCAACACTCTCCGAGACTTGTGGGCGACGGTCTCGAAGAGTACGAGCAGACGTTCCGCCTCTTCTTCGTCGTCGGTGAGGATTGTCGCCTCGATGAGATCGGGCAGGAAACGCTCCTTGCTCAACAGTCCGGACCAACCTTTGTCGACCATCCAGGTGACGAGCGGCGCAAGATGCGAACGCGCGGCCGACGCATCGCCGAGCGTCAGGTCAAGGAATCCGAGCGCGGAACCGCCGTATACGTAGAGGATCCGGCCGCCGAAGGTGCGTCCGATGTCGAGCGCCTCCTCCGCATGCGCATGACACTCTTCCAGCCGACCTTGGCCGGCCTCGACGCGGGCGAGAGTCGCGAGCGCGTAGCCGGTGAGCGGCGGTTGACCGGTCTCTTGGGCGAGTTCCACAGCTTGCAGCGACCCTGCGTAGGCGTTCGGCCAGTCGCCGGTACAGAAGTCGATCTCAGCTTTGGTGGCGAGATAGAACGGCAGGGCCGCAGTTGCGCCGTACCGTCGCGCCGCGGCCGTCGCGCCGTCGAAAATAACGCCCGCTCGGCGGTAATCCTCCATACAGAAGAATCCCACGATGGGTCCCGCGGTCATGAGTGTTGCTTCGATGTCTCGCGCATTCCAGAGTTCGTAGACCTCGGACAGCAGGCGTTCGCCTTCTTCGCTTTCGCCGACGAACAAGAGCATGTGCGCGAGGTAGTTCGCGGCCAGCAAAGCCGTCAAGCCGCCAGTGTCCTCGGCAAGCGCGTGTGACTCGCGCGCGAGCTCGAGCGCGTCAGATGCGTGGCTGTCCCAAACGCTCGGTACCGCGATCTCCGTCAGAACGAGTGCGGCTTGCTCCTTATCCGTTCGCGCGATGTCACGTGCCTCCGTCCGGGCGAGTGCGACGGCACCGGCGCTGTCTCCTCCGAATGCCATGAGAAGACAGCGGAGCCGCGTAGCGTCCGCGCGTACTCGCGCGCTGTCGGTTTGGCGCAGCGCTTCGTCCACGTAGGCGAGAACGGGCTCGGCGCGGCCCGCGAGAAACAACATGCGTGCTGCGGCGACGAGACGGCGTGCCCGGCTCTCACCCGGCGCACTGAGCAGCGCGGCGCGTTCCATTCCTGCCGCCGCGGCCGCTGCGCCCCCTATGAGCGCCGCACGGTCAGCTGCTCGTTCCACGATTGCCGCAACCTCTTCGTCAGGTGCCGTGGTTGCGAGGGCAAGGTGCCATGCCTCTCGGTCGCTATCGCCGACCACGACCGCAGCCTCAGCAAGAGCCCGGTGGGCGCGTCGCCGGCTCGCCGGCGGCTGACTGTGGTACACGGTCGATCGCACGAGCGCGTGGTTGAATCCCGCAGCGACGTCCACAACGTGAACGATGGCCGCTCGCTCCGCGGGCTCCAGGTCGTCGATGGTGAGCCCGCAGTCCTTCAGGGCGGAACCCAATACAACGACGGAACCTGACGTATCGGCGGCCAAGACGAGGAGCGCTCGTTGCGTCCGAGCAGGGAGTCGCTCGATTTGTTTCCGATACTCGTCATCGAATCGGCCATCGACAGGAAGCGGCGCCGGCAGCCGTTCGTTGCCTGCGAGCATTCCCGGCGATAAGAGACGCACTGCCGCGACGAGCGCCATCGGGTTGCCCGCCGTCGCGTTCGTTACTTCGAGCCCAACCTCCTTGCTGACGGGCGTGCCGGAGATCTCATTCAGCAGGGCCGTCGCGGCTTCAGGTGTCAGTGCCCCCAAAGTCAACGAACCCACGCCTGCCGAGGCGACGGAATGACGTTGGTCGGCCCGTTGCGCGAGAACGATGACAACGGACTCATGGCCGAGACGGCGTGCGGCAAAGGAAATCGCCGCCGATGAGGCTGGATCGAGCCAGTGAGCATCATCCACGACGGCGAGTACGGGTCGAACGGCCGCAGCGGCACTGAGGAGCGACAGCATCGCGGCGCCGAGCGCGAGCGTCGACGTCCGCGTCGGCGGCTCGAGGGCCATGGCACCCGCGAGCGCCCTACGCTGCGGCGCCGGAATCAGTGCGAGATGACTGCGCAGCGGCCCGAAAAGTTGAGCGAGCCCGGCAAACGGCAGCTCCGACTCAGATTCGATTCCCTGCGCTCGAACGACGAAGAAATCGGATGCTTGCGCGACGGCGTACTCGCACATGCTCGTCTTTCCGGTGCCGGCGTCACCCTCGATGAGCAACGCCCGACTCCGCCCCCGACGTGCCTCATCCAGGAACTCGGCGATCGTCTCCCGCTCGGCGTCCCGCCCGTGCACGGCCGGACAATAGGCGAAACTAGGGAAATCCCTGTAGCCCGCAACTTTTGCTGCAGTCAGGATGCCGTTGGCCAAGCGTGAACTGCCGACATGCCTGTACTTGCAAACTACTTGCAGCGTGCATGCGTTACCCAGTTCGTTGCCGGCCGTACGCTCGAACGGACTCAGGGCAAGCCGGCCCCGGCGGGGGATTGTTTGGCCGCCCCTGCAAGGAAAGTGGGCGGTCATGCCTCGAGGTCTTCCCGGTGGTCTGCGCTGGTTCGCGCCGGTGCTCGTGCTAGTGAGTGCGTTGCCCGTGGTTGGCATTCGCTCCGCCTTCGCTGCGGGTGGTGTTCCCGCGCCTTCGATCTCGGTCACGAACACGTGGGTCAAGGAGGGCAACGCCACAGTGAACGCGTCGTTCCAGGTTTCTTTGTCGAACGCGCCGGCGAGCGGCACGGTGTCGGTGAAGGTGGCCACTGCCAACATGAGCGCGCTCGCCGGTTCCGACTACACCGCCGTCGCATCCACCACGCTCACGTGGGGGACGACGAGCCCGCTCACGAAGACGGTGACCGTCCCGGTGCTCGGGGACACGGTCAAAGAAGGCACCGAGACCTTCGCCCTCAACCTCAGCGCTCCGGTGAACGGCGTGCTGAGCGACGCTCAGGGCATCGGCTACATCGCAGACGATGAAGCACCGTTCTTCATCTACGCGCGCGACGTGGGAGTCACCGAGGGCAACTCCGGGACGAAGACAATGTCGTTCACGTTGTCCCTGTCAGTTGCGCCGCCTTCGGGACAGAGCGTGACCGTGAAGGTGGCGACGGCCAACGGCACCGCGACCGCGCCCGGCGACTACACCGCGGTCGCGCTCACCACCAAGACATTCGCAGCCGGCGTGTCGAGCCTGGCCGTGGCGGTCCCCATCACGGGCGATACGACGGTCGAGCCGAATGAGACGCTGCGGCTGAATCTGTCGGCACCGTCTACCAACGCGGTCATCGCCGATACCCAAGCAACAGGCACGATCATCAATGACGACGGTACGCCGGGCGCGACTCCGCCGCGTTCGGTGTACGTCACGAACGTTGCCGTCGTCGAGGGCAACACCGGCACGAAGACAGCGTCGTTCGCCGTGTCGCTGTCATCGGCCCCCGCGACCGGCCAGACGGTCAAGGTGAACGTGGCGACCGCCAATGGCACCGCCACGGCACCGAGCGATTACACGGCAGTGCCGACGACGACGCTCACGTATACGGCGGGCCAGTTCACCCAGCCCGTTGCCGTGACTGTCGTCGGCGACGTCCTCAAGGAACCGAACGAGGCGTTCTCCCTCGTGCTCAGCGCGCCGGTGAACGCGGCGCTCGGCGACGGGGCCGGGGCGGCGACCATTGTCGACGAAGAGGGACCGTTCTTCGCGTATGCGCGCGACGCGTCGATCGCCGAAGGCAACGCGGGTACGACGAACCTTGCGTTCACATTGGCGCTGTCGGCCGCCCCGGCCGCGGGACAGAGCGCGTCGGTCAGCGTCGCCACCGCCAACGGCACCGCCTCCGCGCCGAGCGATTACACGGCCCTGCCGCTCACGGTCAAGAGCTTCGGCCCCGGCGTGTCGTCGATGGCCGTCAATGTCGTCATCAACGGCGACACCACGATCGAGGCGGACGAGACCCTGCTGTTGAACGTCTCGGTCCCCTCCGCCAACGTGATCATCGGCGACGCCCAAGGCAAGGGAACGCTGCTCGACGACGACGCGCCCCCGGCCCCCACGGTCGGGCCCGAGACCGCGGTCAGCGACCCCACCTACGGTTCGCAGCCCGGGAACCAGGGCGACACGGCCGTGGCTTGGAACGGAACCGAGAACCTGGTGGCCTACGCCGATTCTCCGGACGACATGTCGGGCGTGCAGCACATCTACGGTTCGCGGGTCGCCGCCGACGGGACCGTGCTCGACATCCGCAGCTTCTTGATCTCGAACACCGCGTTCTCCCAGAGCCAGCCGGCCGTGACGTGGGACGGCACGAACTTCCTCGTGGTGTGGTCGGAGTACCACCCCGGCGCCCAGACCACCGGGGTCTACGGGGCCCGCGTAAACAGCGCCGGCACCGTGCTCGACCCCGCCAGTTTTAAAATCCATTTCCTCGGATCGAACTCAACGGATGTCGCGATCGCCTCGAACGGCACCGACTCGTTGGTGACGTGGCGGAACCAAGCCGCGAACACGATCTTCGAGGACGACATCTACGGGGCCCGGGTGAGCAGCGCAGGCACCGTGCTCGACACGACAGCATTCGCAATCAGCGCCGCCGCGCACGATCAATACGAGCCGGCCGTGGCGTGGAACGGCACGAACTACTTCGTGGTGTGGGGGGACAACCGCGCCGCGACGTCCGTCTCGAACTGCTCGTGCGATATCTACGGGACCCAGGTGGGCAGTGACGGCACCGTCGCCGACGTCGGCGGCATCGCAATTTCGACCGCAGCCGACTGGCAGCAGGAGCCCGTGATCACATCGAACGGCAGCGACTTCTTCGTGGCGTGGGATGACCACCGGTCCGGTGGGTCGTGGGACGTGTACGGCACACTCATCGACGCCGCGGGAACCGTGCTCAGCCCGACCGGCACCGTCATCTCCAACGCGGGCCAACCGCTCCCCGTCCCGGCCGTGGCGTGGAACGGCACCGACTATGCCGTCGTGTGGGAAGACCCACGCTCGAGCGGTTACGGGGACATCTATACGACGCGTGTGAGCGCGGCCGGCGCGGTCCTCGATCCGAGCGGTGTCCTCGTCTCCAACGCCACCTACGACCAACAGGGCCCCGCGCTGGCCGCGACCGGGACCGACTTCTTCGCCGTGTGGACGGATGGCCGGACCCTCAACAGCGACGTCTACGGATCCCGAATCACTGGGGCGGGCGTTGTCTCGGACCCTTCGGGCATCCGCATCACGAGCGCTCTGGACCGACAGGGCAACTCCGCGATTGCGTGGGACGGGACCAACTTCCTGGTGGTCTGGAATGACCTCCGTTCGGGGACGTTGTACGACATCTATGCCGCCAGGATCGCCCCCGACGGCACGGTCCTCGACCCCGACGGGATCCCGGTCTCGACCGATGTCAGCAGCGACCAGATCACCCCCGCCGTCGCGTGGGACGGCACGAACTTCCTCGTCGTCTGGGAGGACAGCCGCAACTACAACGGCAACAACTACAACGAGCGCAACGACATCTACGGCGCCCGCGTCGGTGCCGATGGAACCGTCGTCGATCCCGGCGGGATGCCGATCTCGACGGCCGACAAGGACCAAACCAACCCCAAGGTCGCGTGGAACGGCCAGAACTATCTGGTGACGTACAACCTCAATGTCAACATCCAGGGGGCCTTCATAAGCGCGGCAGGTGAAATCAGCGCCAACGACTTCGAGATCGCGACCTCCGCGGTGGGCGGTTCCGCGGTGGCGTCGAACGGCACCGACTTCCTCGTCGCCTGGACGAGCACCGCCCAAGCCGATCAAGACATATACGGCGCCACCGTCACCGCCACCGGCACGGTCCACGCTCCTGTACCGATCTCCACCGCCGCCGGCGTACAGGCGGGGCCGAGCGCGGTCTGGAACGGCACCAACTACCTGGTCGCCTGGACCGACAACCGTTCAGGCGCGGGCGGGGACGTGTACGGAACTCTGATCAATGGCGCGGGCCAGCTGATCGGCTCCGCGGCCACCGGCATCCCAATCTCCACCGCCGCCAACAACCAGGGCGCGATCGCGACCGCGGACCCGTCGACCGCGATCGCGACCGCGGCCGACGGGTCCGGCTTCATCGTTCTCTGGAACGATGAACGGTCGGGCGCGGGCAAGTTCGACGTGTACGGCGCCCGGCTGACAGCAAACGGCACCGTGGAGGACCCAACCGGCTTCCCGGTCGCCTCGTCGGCTACGGCCGAGGGAGGACCCGCCATCACCGAGGGGGCCAGCGGCACCCATCTTGTGACCTATAACCGCTTCAGCACAGAAGCACCGTTCAATGGCGTCGACCGGGTCTGGTCGCGCACGATCTCGCCGAACTGACGCAGCAAAAAAGCAAGAACCTAGTTGAGGCCCCGAGACGTAGCGTTGTCGCATGGTTCGTACGGGCCGCGAGAGCGATCGCTCCGATGTGGTCGGGGTTCTCGTGCGCGGGTTTGTTGCCGATCCGTGGTTTCGTTGGTGGTTTCCATCCGACGAGGCGTGGACGGGGCGAGCGCCGGAGTTCTTCGGTCTCAACTTCGATTTGCGCATGGGAGCCGGTGGAGAGATCCGCGTGACGGAGCCGATCGGCTCGGTCACGCTGTGGACGCCACCTGGCGGCAATCGGCACGGCGAGGATTGGGTGGCGCAGCAGTGGATCGAGCGCGCCTCACGCTTTCGAGACGACGAGCTGCACCGCATGCTGCTGGCCCTGGACGCGCTGGCCGAGCACGCTCTGCCGGAACCTCACTGGCATCTCGGCTTGCTCGCGACGGATCAGGAATATCAGGGCCGTGGATTGGCCCGTTCGGTACTGGACCCGATCTTGCAACAAGCGACACAGGAAGAGGTTCCCGTTTCGCTCGAAACCGCGGTCGCGGACAACCTGGCGTTCTATTCGCAGTTCGGATTCAAGTCGCGTGCCGAGTTCGACCTTCCCGACGGCGGACCTCACGTATGGTCGCTAGTGCGACCGTAGCGCGCCCGATGTGCGGCGGGCTCGTCGGTCAAGGACGCGTCGCGGGGTCGTCCGCGGGCTGCCGCGCGCCGCGAACGCGATGCGGCTCGTTGCGGGCGAGGAGGATGTACCCGGCACGACCCAAGGGCGCGAGCTCGATGGTGTCCATTCCGCTCGCGCGCGCGAGCGAGCCGATGCGTTCGCGCGAGTAACCGTGTACCGACACGCCTCTCGCACCGTAGCGAATCTTTCGCAGATTCGTGCGAAGCCCTGGTCGCGGGAAGGATGCGATCGAGTGCCGCGCGATGTCGCCCATTGTCGCGAGCAGATCGCCGGCGTTCGGCACGTAGTCGAAGACGCCGAGGGCGATCGCGACGTCGAACGGCTCGCCCGTATGCCACTCGCCGAGTTGCTCCCAGCCGATGCTCGTGACATCGACGAGGCCGTCACAGTCGGCCGCCGCCTGCTCGGCGAGCTCTACCATTCCAGCGGCCGGTTCGATCCCCGACACGTGCACGCCGCGGGCGGCCAGCGGCCGGAAGAGCGGACCGCTGCCGCATCCGATGTCGACGACGCGGAGCGCGCCGAGCGCGGTCGATCTCTCGACTGCGAAGTCGAGGCGGTCGAAGAGCGCGCCGCGGCCGAGCACGCGTGCGATCGGGCGACTCCGGTAGAACCGCGCGAAGCGTCCCGACCGCCGATCGAAGTAGTCAGCGAACGGCATCGAGCACCTCTGTGCAGGTCCGGCTGCCGAGCTCGTCGATCAGGAACTCGAACGTCGACGAGATGCGCGTGCGTCCCAGGAGCTGGGACGCGCCCATGCGCGATCGCACCGACCGCAGCGGGGGGAGCTCCCTCCCGAAGTCGTACGAGTGGTAGTAGAGGACCGCGGGAGGTGCCGTTCCGCGGGTGACCGACGCCACGACGGCGCGCGGGAGGAGACGCTGATAGCTGCCGCCGCCGATCGGAAGCCGCCAGCGCCGCGCGATCGGGAGCTCCGCGACCGGACTCGACGGACCCGCCCGTGATGTGTCCGAGACGTACGCGAAGCCGGCCGCCGCGATGAGATCGCGAAATTCGGCGAGATCGAGCTCGGCCGGGACGTCGAACCGGGGTGACCGGAACCCGCGCACCGGACGGCCGATGACGTCCTCGACCATCTCGCGACCTGCCCGCAGCCAGTCGGCCAGCGCCCGGCGCTCGCTGGGCAGCCGTCCGTGATCCGGACCGTGCGATGCGATCTCGTGCCCGTCCGCCGCGAGCGATCGGAGCGTGTCTCCGGCCGCGCGCGCGTGCCGCCCGACGACGAACAGCGTGATCCGCGCCGACCGCGGCTCGAGCAACCGGCCGAGGGCGCGTATCCCCGGCTCCCGTGCCGGCGGTGGTGTGAACTCGTGCCCGAGCGTCTTCATTCCCTCGTAGAAATCTTCGACGTCGACCGTGAAGCAGGGCGAGCGGGAACTCATCGGAGCCTCACTTGTTGCGGGCGGCGAGCAGACGGTCGTACACCTCGAGCGTAATGTCGATGACCCGTTGCTGGTCGAACTCGCGCTTCGCCTTCTCGCTCGACGCGTGGCCCATTCGCCGGCGAAGCGAAGGGTTGCGCGCGAGCGCCGCGATCGCGTCGGCGAGCGCGCTCGAGTCGCGCGCCGGCACGAGGACGCCGTTCACACCGTCGTCGACGACCTGGCGACAACCCCGGATGTCGGTGAGCGCGAGCGGCAGACCCATTGCCGCCGCCTCCATCGCCGACCGGGGAAAGCCTTCCCGGAATGTCGCCAGCACGTAGAGGTCCATCGCCGCGTAGAGCCGCTCGACGTCGTCGCGCAAACCGAGGAATTGCACGTTGCCGAGCGCGGCGACTCGTTCCAGCTCATCTCGCGGCACTGCATCGCGGTCCGCGGTGGGACCGACGATGACGAACTTCAACTCGGGCATCGCGCGGCGCAGGTGTGCCGCGGCGTCGAAGAGGTGCCGGTATCCCTTCTCCCAGACGAGACGCCCAACCGCGCCGCACACGATGTCGTCGGGCCCGAACCCGAGCTCGGCCCGCAGGGCCGCGATCCGTTGTGGGCTGAAGCGGGATGGATCGAACCGGGCCAGGTCGATGCCGTTTCCGAGCAAGCGCAGTCTGCGCTCCGGAACACCCAGGCGCCGGAGGACGGGCATGTCTTCGGGGTTCTGCACCAGCTCCATGTCGGAGAAGCTCGACGCCACTCGATCGAGCGTGTACACGACCGCCTTCTTGGTCCAGCGGTCCTCCGGCAGCGCGAAGATCCCGTGCACGGTGTGCACGATGATCGGCACCCTGCTCGTCCGGGCGGCCAGCCGGCCGACGTAGCCGGGCTTCGGAGTGTGCGTGTGCACGATGTCGGGCCGCAGCTCGGCGAGCAGGCCGCGCAGCTCGAACAGCAAGCGCAGGTCCTCGCTCGGAGCAAACGCGCGGGTCGCGTGGCACAACGACCGGTGCTCGATTCCCCACGACTCGAGATCCGACACGTAGCGACCGGGAGCCGACAGTCCGATGACCTCGTATCCCGCCGCGGCGAACGCGCGCAGCTGGGGTCCGAGCAGCAGCGACAGCGTCATGTCGCTCGTCGCGAGGTGAACGAGGCGGGGTCGGTGCAACAGGTCGCCTCTAGAACAGCTCGACGTCGCCCATTGTGAGATCCCAGTCGGCGAGCGCGGGCATGTGCGCATCGCACACCGCTCTCCACGTCAGGATGGGACCTTGGCGCGGCAGCCGCAAGAAGCCGCCGGATGGAAGCGCGCGGCCACCGACCCGGATGATGTAGTCGGCGCCGGTCTTTTTTGCGAGCGCCGTGACGAGCGCGTTTGCGACGCGACGATCACCGTCCGGTGCCAGGACCTCGTCCAGCACGACCTCGCGAGCGACGCCGCGGCGGCGCACGCGGAAGATGACGGCGCCGTGCTCGGCGCCCTGGGTCGCCGGGAGCACGCGGTATCCGAGGAACTCGGACCCGTAGCGCCACGAGAGGTACTCGGGAGATCGGACGGTGCGCAGGCCGCGCGCCGCCGGTTGCGACGAGAGGAGCGCACGGATCACGTGCGCTTCCCCGCGCAGGAGTTGGGCCGCATCCACTCCTACGGCGCTGGGTTCCGACCACGGCTCGGCCGGCGACCGCGACTGCGCCATGCGAACCGCGGACACCAACGAGCGGGGCCGGACGGCGATCGGAGGTCGTCCGACCACCTGCCAACCCATCTTGAGGTATCCCGGCCGGCTCCGCTCGTTCGGTGTGTTGAACACGAACGAGGCCCCTTCGTCGCGCAGCATCTCGACGGCGCGCAGCGTGAGCCGGGTGAAGATTCCCCGACCCTGGTAGTCGGGATGTGTCGCGGTGTCGACCGCGCGGGCTGCCTCGACGACCCGACCGCGGAGTTCGAACCGCCATCGCATGAAGGCGCGGAAGCCGACGATCGCGTCACCATCGACTGCTACGAGCAGCAGCGATGGTCCGAAGAAGTTCTGCTCGTGCTTCCACGCGTAGAGCAGGTCGATGCGCGGGTCGTCGCCTTGGTGGAGGGACGTTGTGAGCAGCGCAAGGACGCGGTCACGGTCGGCGGGCTCGAGCGGCCGCAGCATGACAGTGTCGTTGGAGGCCATCGGCGCGCCCGCTCAGTCGTCGTCGAAGTGCATTTGATGGGCGAGATCGCTCACCCGTGTCCAGCAATGTACGCCGCACCCCGCGAGCCGGGATGGCGCAGTCGATCGGCGCGACATCGACAAACCGGCGATCCTCGGTACGGCGAAGGGCGACGCGCTCGACTTCCGGACCGGCGTCTCGGGAATTGCCGAAGGCTTCAGTCTGGGTACGCGGGGAAGAGCGCGCCGATGTCGGGTTCGCGGAGGGCGGCATCGCCTATTCCGGCCAATAACCGTGCGAACGACGCGAACGCGTAGTACAGCGCCCGATCGGAAGAACCGATGTCTAAAGTGTGAAACGGGCAAAAGACAAGGGCAGCGCCGCCTGCTGGGGCTACGCCTCGGTCGCGGCGCTCGTCTTGGCGGCCTACTTCGCCATCCCGCATGTCGCCGGGCTGCCCGACTGGGCACCGCGATTCCCGCTCTATATCTGCGTGAACGCGTCGGCAGTGGTCGCGATCATTATCGGCATTCGACGCTGGCGACCCGACCCCGCCCTGCCGTGGTGGCTGATGGCGGTCGGGCAAGCCGTCTACACGGCCGGCGACTTTGTCTTCTACTGGGCCCGTTACATCAGCCACGTCACC
>JAUZEM010000352.1 GCA_030839005.1 Actinomycetota bacterium
TGGGGTGTGACGACCTCACCGCCGTCGAGTAATGCGGTGGCGGTCTCGCGCAGGATCTCGGCGCTGGCCTCGGGATCGGCCTGCACGCCGTCGAGCGCGAGGACAGTGTCCTTGATATAGCGCTCGGTGAGGGTTCGTTGCCGCGCGGTCACGTCGACCACGAGCGCGGTCGGCCGTTCCCGATCCGTCGCGTACGCGTTGTAGCCGACCATCACGCCAATGAGCGCCACGAACGCAGCGACGATCGCGAAGGCCGTCCTCGTCTCCCGCTTCATCGATCCACTCCCTCAGCGCACATCGAAGGTCTCGTGCATTCCACCGAGGTAGTGACCCTCGAGATTGCACCACAGCACGTATCGACCCGGTCGCAGATCGAGTGCCAGGTCGCCGGCGTGATGAAGGTTCACCTGCTCGATCGAATCGATCCGCGCAAGTCCCTTCGCGTCCTCGGCTGCGGTCAGCCCATCTCGTTTCAGCGGTATGTCGCCGGCGCCGTACCGGGTCAGGTCGACATTGATCTCATGCGTCGAAGGCCCGTTGTTCGTCACATGCAGCACCACTTTGCCGGCGGCAACCAAGTGACGCGACACCTTGATCCCGAAGTCGTGCATCGTCACGTCGATGCGCGAACCGGTCGCCGCCGACGTCGAATGGGTCGAGCAGCCGGTCAGGGCCGCCATCGGAACCAGGACGAGCGCGAACGTGAAGAGGACGGCGCGTATCCGCACATGCGTCGCGCCAAGCCGAGTCATCAACGCCTTCCTCCCGAATCGCCGCTCAATTGCGCTCAATCCATTGAAACGACTCCGGGGCCGGTGTTCTTGAGGACGAAAGCTCGACTCCGGCTCTGGCGCGGCAAATCGTTCTGGTGAAAGGCTTTAGGTCGCCCGAATTCGCTCAGATGGTCGGATCACGGGCCCTTCACGGGGCCCGGCCGACGACTACCGCACGCGCGAGGGCAACTCAGCCCGCGAGGCCTCTCAGCGCGTCGGCGATGGGTTCGAGCACGTCCGCGGTGTGTGGGGTGGGGAGATACACGATGCCGATGTCGGCGCCGGCTTCTGCGAACGCGGACGCCGTGGCGGCGATGGCGTGCGGACCTTGCGACGGGTCGTAGCGCAGGTTGACGGAACAATCGATCGACGAGGCATCTCGGCCGACCTCCGCGCAGCGCTTCTCGAGTGTGGTCTTGATCGCGGGCCAGTGCTCGATACCGGCCGTGGAGTTCCACTGCTGGGCGAAACGTGCGACGGTGCGCAGCGTGCGGGTCGGTCCGTTCCCGCCGATCGTGATCGGAGGGTGCGGCTGCTGGATCGGCTTCGGTTCACAACGAGCGTCCCGGAGTTGCACGTATCTCCCGTCGAGAGTGCTGTTCTCCTGCGAGAGCAACAGCACGATCGCCTCGACTCCTTCGTCGAAGCGATCGAAGCGCTCCTTCAGCGGCGGCAGGGGGATGCCGTAGGCATCGCACTCCTGCTGGTTCCAGCCGGCGCCGAGACCGACATCGAGCCTGCCTCCCGAGATGATGTCGACGGTCGCGGCCATGTTCGCGAGCACGGCCGGGTGGCGATAGATCATGCCGGTCACCTGGCAGCCGATCCGAAGGCGCCGGGTCGCGTGCGCCATCGCCGCGAGCATCGTCCACGCTTCCAGGCACGGCCCGTCGGAGTCGGAGAAGATCGGATAGAAGTGATCGAAGTTCCACGCCGACTCGAAAACCTCGATGTCGTCGGCGGCCCGCCACACGTCGAGCATGGCCGCCCAACTGGTGTGTTGCGGAGCAGTCTTGATCCCGAAGCGCATCCCCGCACGTTACGTCAGCGGGTCGTTGTCTCGATGCGGCCCTTATAGCTCTGTCGCGCAGCGTGGCGTGCTTGGAGCCGCACGAGTGGTGGTCGCCTTGCGTTCTTCAGCTCGATCACGCTTTCGAGAACCCGATGGCGAAGAGTGAGTGTTGTGCCGCGGCTCGTGATCAACGGGACCTCTCGCGAAACGTGCGCGCGCCGCGCCGCGAATCGGTTTCGGCGGTGTCGTGAATGAACTGCATCGGCGTATTGCGCGCGCGTTTGGTCGCGGATGATGGTTTGTGTCGATTGGGGCTTGCAAGCGGTTTGCTTCGTGGTTACCTTTCGCGTCGCGAGTGAACGTCCAGTGGAGCGGAGTGGCACTGACGGCACCTTCAGGCGGCTCGAGTTGTCGACGACGGCGTTGCAGGCGTCGAGTCGACTTCGACTTCTGACGCGGTCACGCCCGTACTAGCGGAGGTACAGCGGTGAGGATCATCAAGAGGCGCAGCGCGCCCATGTCGTCTGCGAGCCGGACCGAGCGTCTCCAAACGGAGCGACAGACGCGTACCCGCCGACGCCGGCGCCGAGCCGCGTCGGCAGTAGTTGTGTTGATCGGCGCGGCGGTCGCCATTACCGCCGGTGGCGCCAACCTGCCTGTCGTCTACGGGATCGCCTTCACGAAGGGCTGCTTTCCAACGACGCATGTGGGTGATCCCGACGAATGCTTTTACACGATCGCCAATACCCTGGATACGGGACACAACACGCTGGTGAT
>JAUZEM010000354.1 GCA_030839005.1 Actinomycetota bacterium
CTTGGGAGGCACTGTGGGAGTCCTGCGACCCGCTCGTCTGGTCGTCGTTGTCGGCTTGGCCCTGGTGGCCGTCGTCCTCACGGGCTCGGCCGCCTACGCCGAGGGTCCGCTTCCGCCCGCGATCGACAGCGGGGCCGGCGGTCTGGGCGTCAGCACGAACCTGCTGTGGATCTGTGTGGGCGGCGCGCTGGTCATGTTCATGCAGGGCGGTTTCGCGTTGGTCGAGACGGGCTTCACACGCAAGAAGAACGCCGCGCACACGATGGGCATGAACGTGGCGATCTTCGGCACCGCGTTCGCGGCCTTCTTTGTCATCGGCTACGGGTTGATGTTCGGGGGTTACTCGTTTCCGAACCTTTTCGGCTACGACACCAGGGTGGGTAGCGAGCTGCTCGGCCGCGGCAACTGGGTGTTCTTGTGGAGGGCTCCGCTGTTCATGTCCGGCAAGGCCTCGACCGTTTCGGTGCTCGCGTACTTCTTCTACATGGCCGCGTTCATGGACGCGACCGCGACGATCCCGACCGGCGCGATGGCCGAACGCTGGAAGTGGAACAACTTCGTCGTGTGGGGATTCTTCTGCGGCGCGATCTACTACCCGCTGTTCGGCGCCTGGACCTGGGGTGGGGGCTGGCTCGCCAAACTCGGCGCGAGCGCGAGCCTCGGCCACGGGTACGTCGACTTCGCGGGCTCCGGCGTCGTACACGCGATGGGAGGCATGGCGGCGCTGGCGGGTGCGATCGTGCTCGGGCCCCGCATCGGGAAGTACCGAAGGGACGGTCGGCCGCAGGCAATACCGGGCCACAACATTCCGATGGCGCTCATGGGCGTGATCGTCCTGCTGTTCGGATGGTTCGGTTTCAACGGCGCGTCGACGCTGGCCGCGACCGACACCCGCTTCGGCCTCATCATCGCCAACACCGCGATCGCCGCGGCATTCGGCACGGTGATCTCGATGCTCTACGTCATGAAGCGTTTCGGCAAGCCCGACCCGGCCATGTTCGGTCTCGGGTTGCTCGCGGGCCTGGTTGCGATCACCGCGCCCTGCGCGTTCGTAACGCCGTGGGCGGCGGCGCTCATCGGGAGCATCGCCGGCGTCGTCGTCGTCGAAGCCGTGTTGTTCATCGACCGCCGCGGCGTCGACGACCCCGTCGGCGCGGTCGCGGTGCACGGGGTCAACGGCGTCTGGGGACTCATCGCGCTCGGCTTGTTCGCCAACGGGAAGTACGGCGGCGACTGGAACGCGACCGCGGCTTCGGGTGGCACCAAGACCGCAAACGTCTGGGGCTTGTTCTACGGGCACGGCGGCGCCGGACAACTCGTTGCACAACTGATCGGCGTGCTCGTGCTGTGCACCGTCATGTTCGGCATCGCGTACGCGTTCTTCCGGATCAGCGACATGGTGATGGAAGGCGGCATCCGGTCCGACCGCGATTCCGAGCTCGCCGGACTCGACGTCCCGGACATGGGCATGCACGGCTACAACGACGAGAACCTCACCGGGTTCGAGCACGAGTACGTGCCGCGTGTCTCAAAGGCGGCGATATCAAAGGCAGTGAGAGACAGGCAGCCGACCGAGTGAGCCGCGGGCCGGAGCGTCCGCCGGCTCGCCGTCTGACAAGTCGCCGCTGACAATTCGGCGCCCGACAATTCGGCGCCCGGCAATTTGCCGCCCGACAATTCGCCGCCCGACAATTCGGCCTGCCGGTCGGCCGGCGACCGGTAGCGTCGATCGGCATGAACGGTCCGATGATCGAGGCGCGCGCGCTCACCAAGCGCTTCGGCCCGTTCGTCGCGGTCGACGGCATCGACTTCCGGATCGAGCCGGGGGAGGCCTTCGGTTTCCTGGGTCCCAACGGCGCGGGCAAGACCTCGACGATGCGCATGATCGGCTGCGTCTCGCCCCGGTCCGGAGGCGTGCTGCGCGTGCTGGGGCTCGATCCGACTGACGACGGCCCGGAAATTCGGGCTCGGGTCGGCGTCGTGCCCCAGGAGGACAACCTCGACACCGAGCTGACGGTGTGGGACAACCTGATGATCTACGGCCGGTACTTCGACCTTCCGCGTCGGGAGATCCGTGAGCGCGCGACCGAGCTGCTGGAGTTCGTCCAGCTGAGCGACCGCCGCTCCTCGCGTGTCGACCCGCTCTCGGGCGGGATGAAGCGCCGGCTCACCATCGCGCGCTCGCTCATCAACCGGCCGGAGCTCCTGTTGCTGGACGAGCCGACCACGGGTCTCGATCCCCAAGCCCGGCATCTCCTCTGGGACCGTCTCTACCGGCTCAAACGCAGCGGTGTGACCCTCGTGCTCACGACGCACTACATGGACGAGGCCGAGCAACTGTGCGATCGGCTCGTGATCATGGACAATGCGCAGATCGTCGCCGAGGGCTCACCCCGGCAACTCATCGTCGACAACGTCACCCGAGAGGTCGTCGAGGTTCGCCTCGCCATCGACGCCGACCCCGCCGCCGAGGTCGCCAAGCTCAAGCGGTTCGGAGATCGGGTCGAGGCCCTCGCGGATCGCGTTCTCGTCTATACCGACGACGGCGACGCCACGGCGGGCGAAGTGGCGAGCGACGGTTTCGACGCGGCTTCGGTACTCGTGCGCCGGGCGAGTCTCGAAGACGTCTTCTTGATCCTCACCGGCCGCACGCTCGAGGACTGAGGTCGCGCCGTGTCGACTCCGCCTCTGCTGCGTGTCGTCGAGCGCGAGGCACTCGTGTACGCGCGACTTTGGCGCGGGCTCGCCTTCAGCACGTTCGTCCAGCCGGCGCTCTACCTCGCGGCGATGGGCATCGGTCTGGGCGGCATGGTGAGCGCCCATAGCGGGCGGGTCGACGGCCTGGCGTACCTCGACTTCGTCGCGCCGGGGCTTCTCGTCGCGAGCGCGATGCAGCTCGCGGCGTCGGAATCGATGTGGCCGGTGCTCGGCGGCGCCAAGTGGATGCGACAGTTCCACGGTGTCGTGGCGACGCCGATCGGACCGGGGGAGCTGTTCGGCGGCTTCGTGCTCTGGACCGCGCTTCGCTCCATGCTCGGCGCGGCCGCGTTCCTCCTCGTCGCCGCGCTGCTCGGCGCGGTTCCGTCGGCCTGGGGCATCCTCGCGGTCCTGGCCGCCGGTCTGTGCGCGGCCGCGTTCTGCGCGCCGATCACGGCGTTCTCGATCAGCCAGGACTCCGACCTCTCGTTCCCGTTGATCATGCGCCTCGGGGTGCTGCCGCTGTTCTTGTTCTCGGGGACGTTCTTCCCGGTCAGTCAGCTGCCGAGCGGGTTGCGACCCTTCGCGGTCCTGTCGCCGCTGTGGCACGGCGTGGAGCTCGGGCGCGCCGCGACGACGGGACGCTTCGATTTCGCGGCGGTCGTCGTTCACGTCGCGGTGCTCGTCGCGTGCATAGGGGTCGGCGCGACCTTCGGCGTCCGCGCGTTCGCGAGACGGCTGAGCGCATGACGTCGACCCTGCGTATTCTCCCGTTCCTGCGCCCGCGCCACCGGCCGTGGCGCCTCGTCGAACGCAACATCCTCGCGTACCGGCGTATCTGGTACATCTTCCTGAGCGGTTTCGTCGAGCCGCTGTTCTTCCTGCTCTCCATCGGGATCGGCGTCGGCAAGCTCGTCGGCGACCTCGACGTCGGCGGTCACCTCGTGCCGTACCGCACCTTCGTCGCACCGGGCTTGCTCGCGATCGCGGCCATGAACGGGTCGCTGCTCGACACGACCTTCAACTTCTTCGTGAAGATGAAGTACGCGCACACCTACGACGGCGTGCTCGCGACCCCGCTCTCTCCTCGCGACGTCGCGACGGGCGAGATCACGTGGGCGCTCCTGCGCGGGGCCGCCTACTCGGCCGCGTTCTTGTTCACAATGCTCGCGTTCGGCGATTTGCGTTCGGGCTGGTCGCTGCTCGCGCTGCCCGGTGCCGTCTTGATCGGCTTCGGCTTCGCGGGCATCGGGCTCGCGGCGACGACATTCATGCGATCGTTCGTCGACTTCGACTACGTCAACATGGCGATGATCCCGCTGTTCCTCTTCTCGGCCACGTTCTTTCCGCTGGTGCGTTACCCCGCCGGGCTGCAAGCGGTCGTCCGCTTCACACCGCTGTATCAAGGCGTCGTCCTGGAGCGGTCGTTGGTGATCGGCGACCTGCACCCGACGCTGTTGCTGCACGCCGCGTATCTCGCGGCCATGGGGTTGATCGGCCTGCGCGTCGCCGCTCGCCGCATCGGACTGCTCCTGCAGCCCTGACCCGTATCGAGCCGGTCGAGGCGGGCGAATCAATAGCGGAGCTCGGCGACCACCGCGAGATGATCTGATGGCCAGAGCCCGCCGACGGGCGCGTTGCCGGCGAGCCGCGCGTCGACCACGTGCCCGACGCCTCCGAACTTCGGCGTGCCGACCAGCACGTAGTCGATGCGCCGCTCACGGTCGAGCGCGGCCGCGTTGAACGGGTTCGCGTTCGACGCGGTCGCACCCTTGCGCGCGGCGTTACCGGCCGCGAGCCACGCGTCGCGAAACATCACACCCGGCACCGGGACCGCGGCGTGGCCGGTCAGCATCCGGACCTCGTCGCTGGTGGGATCGGCATTGAGATCGCCGCACAGCACTGCGGGAAACGTGCGCGGCCGGCGCTCTCGCACCAACCGGCAGATCTCCGCGACCTGGGCCTGGCGAATCGCGCTGTGGTCGTCGCGCCAACTGAGATGCGCGCAGTACACCTGGATCGGTCCCCGTGGACCGTCGATCTCGGCGAACACGACGATCCGCTCCTCGCCCTCGTCGTCGCGGGCGTCCCCCGCGCGGCGCGGGAGCACGCGTCGCTCGCGCGCGCGAATCGGCCAGCGGGAGACGACCGCGTTCCCGGAGCGCGCCCCGTCTCGCTCGAGGTTCGCGTCGAACACGACGTGGCCGTAGCCGAGCACCGACGCGAGCTCG